>DATGQC010000128.1:0-7302 GCA_035304425.1 Advenella sp. | reverse complement strand
GGCGGATGATTGACGGCCGATATCGGCGTTCGCGGGTTCGGGTATATCGGCGCGCAGCTGACGATCTGCTCGGGAACCCATCCCGTACGGTCGCGCCGCTTACGTGATAAGTGGGGCAAGCGGCCGGCTTTGCCTGCCTGGCGGATCGATGCGATCGACCCGGCCTGCGCGATTCTGATTTACAGTAGCGTGCCGCCCAGCGAGCCGGCGACCAGCAGGCTGCCAGTCCAGATGTTGGCGCGAAACAATGCAAAGCTGCGACCCGGATTGTGAATATCAAAGGTAGCCAGTTGCCAGAAAAAATGCAGGGCAATCGCCAGCATGAATATGTAATAAAGCCAGCTGAACCCCAGCATGATGCCGGGCACGGTCCACAAGACAACGGTTGCCGAGTAAAAGCCGATAAGCCAGGCCAGCCCCTGATCCCGGAAGCGCAGCGCGGTGGATCGCAGGCCCAGCTGTTCGTCGTCTTTCATATCGGTGTAGGCATAGATGGTGTCATAGCCGATCTGCCATGTGACCGCTCCGATCCACATGAGCACGGCGGCCAGCGGTACGCTATTGGTGGTGTCGGACCAGGCCATCAGCATGCCCCAATTGAAGGCGATGCCCAGTACCAATTGGGGCCAGTAGGTAAAGCGTTTGCACAGTGGATAGATGAAAACCAGCGGCACCAGAGCGATCGCCAGCCAGCGACTGTAGCTGTTGATAAAAAACAGCAGCAGGGCGGCCACCGCCAGTTGCGCGATCAGAAAGATAATGGCCTGTTGGAGCGAGATCTGGCCGCTGGTCAGTGGACGAAAACGGGTGCGTTCTACATGCTTGTCGAAGTTGCGATCACAAATGTCATTGACGGTGCAGCCCACGCTGCGCATGAGCAAAGCGCCCAGACAGAAAACCACGAAACGCAGCAGTGCAGGAACGCCATGCTGGGCCTGAATCAGCGCTGCGATGCAGGGCAGCAGCGTGAGCCAGGTGCCCACGGGGCGATCCAGCCGGCACAACCGTGCATACGGACGCCAGGCAGCGGGCAGATAATGCTCCACCCAGTCGTTGTGGCGAATATCATTGAGATCGGAGTTCGTGCTGGGCATGATGTGTGTTCAGTGTCGCAAGGGTTCGCAGCGGGCAAATGCTGAAAAGGGGATTTTAAAGGTTTTGCCGGCCAAGCGGGCCGCGCCGCCGGTATGGCGCAATTTCCTGCGAAGCCGGCAGTGGTTTTGGCTGCCGGCGCCCGCTTTGTGGATACAATCAGAGTCGCGCGGCAGGGTATTGTTTTATCATGCCCGCCCCTTCAATGCCGCTATTTGTTGTGCGCGACCGCCTCGCTTTGGTCTGTCTTTGCGCAACGGCGGCCTCCATGCTACCCAAACACATTATGTTCAGTTTCGATCATTCTTCCGGCTTTGAATCGGTGCCGGCCATGTACGACACCCTGGTTTCCCAGGCGCGATCGCTGTTTGACGGCGAACCCAGTCATATTGCCAACGCGGCCAATCTTGCGGCGCTGGTGTACCACACCGTGCCGGACCTGAACTGGGCCGGCTTTTATTTTTATGATGGCAATGAGTTGGTGCTGGGTCCTTTTCAGGGAAAGATAGCCTGCGTGCGCATCCCCATCGGCAAAGGCGTTTGCGGCACAGCGGCGGCAACTGGTCAGGCCCAGCTGGTGCCTGACGTATTTGCCTTTCCCGGCCATATTGCCTGCGATGCGGCATCCCGTTCCGAAATTGTCATTCCCTTGTTCAGGGATGGCAGGCTGGTCGGCGTCTGGGATGTGGACAGTCCCAGCCCCCAACGTTTTACCCTGGCGGATCAGGCCGGGATGCAGGCGCTTTGCCAGGTTTGGCTGGATGCCTGCGGCAGCGCCGGGGCGCAGCCTGCAGCCGGATTCATGCACAGATAAACCCTTATTTGTCGGTGTTTCGATTGATATCTTCGGCCAGATGTCCGTAAAATCCCCCATTTCGTCAGTAACATATAAAGGATAATAATGCCGGACCAGATCGAGTTGATCGCAACGGTACTGTTTGCGATTGCCATTGTGCACACTTTCTCGGTGCCATTTTTTGCCAGACGAGCGCATCGCGGGGGGCCGCACTCAGGCTTGTGGCATGCTTTTTCCGAGGTGGAGGCGGTGTTCGGCCTGTGGGCGGCAATTCTCATCATCTTCATGGGCGTGACCGGTGGACTCGATAGCGCCGTCAAATACATGGACAGCCGAAACTTTACCGAGCCGCTGTTCGTGTTTGCGATTATGGTCGTTGCCGCCAGCCGGCCTATTCTTGTCATGGTGGGCACAACGGTACGCTACCTGGCCCGCGTGCTGCCCCTGCAGACCTCCATCGCCACTTTCCTGCTGACCCTGACGCTGGTGCCGCTGGCCGGCTCGTTTATAACCGAGCCGGCGGCGATGACGCTGGCCGCCTTGCTGCTCAAGCGCGCGTTTTTTGATCACAGCAGCCATACACGCTTCAAATACATGACCGTGGGCGTGCTGTTCGTCAATATTTCCATCGGCGGGGTGCTGACATCCTATGCTGCGCCGCCGGTGTTGATGGTGGCCGGCTCATTCGGCTGGGATACGGTGTATATGGCAACCCATTTTGGGTGGAAGGCGGCGCTTGCCGTCGTGATCAATGCGAGCGTGCTCACTTTCCTGATGCGCAATGAGCTGGTGGCGGCGGGCGAGCATGCCAGTGAGCAGACGCGCGGCAATAGTGACGAGCGTGCGCCGGTGCCCTGGATTGTTATCCTGATTCATCTGGGATTTTTGGCCAGCATTGTGATTTTTGCACACCATCCGGCCGTGTTTATCGGGCTGATGATGTTGTTTGTCGGCTATTGCACCGCCTACGAACATTATCAGGATAAGCTGATGATCAAAGAGGCCCTGATGGTGGCGTTCTTTCTGGCTGGGCTGATTGTCCTGGGCGGACTGCAGCAATGGTGGCTGCAGGATCTTTTGGCAGGGTTGTCGCCCGCAATGTTGTACTGGGGGGCAACGGCGTTGACCGCAATTACCGATAACGCGGCTTTGACGTATCTCGGGTCGCTGGTGGAGGGCACCAACGACGTCTGGCGCTATATGCTGGTTGCCGGCGCGGTAACCGGCGGCGGCCTGACCGTGATTGCCAATGCGCCCAATCCGGCCGGATTTTCCATCCTCAAGGGGTGTTTCCCCGATGAGGCGATTTCCCCCAAATATCTGTTGCTGGCAGCGCTGCTTCCAACGCTGGTGGCGGCGGCCATGTTTTTGCTGCCGGTGCAACTTCTGGGAAATACAGGCTTGTAAATTGGGATAAAATAAGGGGTTAATTTGGGGATAAGTCCCTTAATTTGGGGATAAGTCCCTATGTGGGATCAGTCGCAGTGGGGGTATATCATTTTTACTTTCCGGCTGCGCCCCGTTTGTTTGGGGCGTCCCATGTCGGGTTTGTCTCCCTTTTCACCCTGTTTTTTGCGAGTTCGTTGTGCCTATTTATGCCTATAAATGCAGCGCCTGCGGCCATGCCAAGGATGTGCTGCAAAAGATGTCCGATGCACCGCTGACCACCTGTCCCGAGTGTGGCCAAAGCACGTTTTCCAAGCAGGTTACCGCTGCCGGCTTTCAGCTTAAGGGCTCTGGCTGGTACGTGACCGATTTCCGCGGCGGCAATGGCGGCGGCAATACGGCGGCCAAGTCCGACACGGGCAATGCCGGCCCGGGCGCGGCCGCACCGGCAGCTGCGCCGGCCCCATCCTCATCTGAAGGCAGCACTGCATAACTTGCCAGTCTGCTACCGGCGGCACGGGGTCTCTGGCCAGCGCCGCTTCAGGCATTTACACAAATCAAAGAATTTCGGAGCATTTTTCATGCGTACCTGCTACACCGGTCAAGTCAGCCTTGATCAACTGGATCAAACTGTCACCCTTTTTGGCTGGGTGCATCGCCGCCGCGATCATGGCGGCGTGATTTTTATTGATCTGCGTGACCGCGAAGGCATTGCACAGATCGTTTTCGATCCTGACAATGCGCAGGCCTTTGCCATCGCGGAAGAGATCCGTAACGAATATTGCATCCGCATTACCGGTCTGGTGCGCCGTCGCCCTGAAGGCACGTCCAACAAGGAACTGGTTTCGGGTGAGATCGAAGTGCTGTGCCGCGAAGTCGAGGTGCTCAATGCATCCGTCACACCGCCGTTTCAGCTTGATGACGAAAACCTGTCTGAAACGACCCGCCTGACGCATCGCGTACTGGACCTGCGCCGTCCGCAAATGCAGCGCAATCTGATGCTGCGCTATCGGGTTTCCATCGAAGTGCGCAAATTCCTCGATGGACTCGGGTTTATCGATATCGAAACACCGATGCTGACCAAAAGCACGCCCGAAGGCGCGCGCGATTATCTGGTGCCGTCACGGGTGCATGACGGTCAGTTTTTTGCCCTGCCGCAATCGCCGCAGCTGTTCAAGCAAATGCTGATGGTGGCCGGTTTTGACCGGTATTACCAGATCGTCAAGTGCTTCCGCGATGAAGACCTGCGCGCCGATCGCCAGCCCGAGTTCACGCAGATCGATTGCGAAACGTCATTCCTGAACGAAGAAGAGATTCGTGAAATCTTTGAAGGCATGGTGCGTCATGTGTTCAAGCAGGTGCAGAATGTAGATCTGGATGCACGCTTTCCCATCATGGGCTGGGACGAAGCCATGCGCCGATTCGGTTCGGACAAGCCGGACATGCGTGTCAAGCTGGAGTTCACTGAACTGACCGACGTGATGAAAGACGTGGAGTTCAAGGTGTTCTCTGCTGCCGCGGTTCAGCCGGGCGGACGTGTGGTCGCATTGCGCGTACCGGGCGGCGCCGAGTTGTCGCGCAAGGAAATTGACGACTATACCCAGTTTGTCAGCATCTACGGCGCCAGGGGCCTGGCATGGATCAAAGTCAATGATCCGGCCAAGGGGCGCGAGGGTCTGCAGTCTCCGATCGTGAAAAACCTGCACGACGCGGCGATTACTGAAATCCTGCAGCGTTCGGGCGCGGCCGCCGGAGATATCATTTTCTTTGGCGCTGACAAGGCCAAAATCGTCAACGACGCGATGGGCGCCCTGCGTGTCAAGCTGGGCCACAGTGATTTTGCCAAGTCCACCGGCCTGTTCGACGATAGCTGGAAGCCGTTGTGGGTGGTTGATTTCCCGATGTTCGAGTATGACGAACAAGAAGGCCGTTATTTCGCCGCGCATCACCCCTTTACCAGCCCGAAAGACGGCCACGAAGATTTTCTTACCACAGATCCATCCAAGGCTTACGCCAAGGCCTATGATCTGGTGCTCAATGGCTGGGAAATCGGCGGCGGGTCGGTCCGTATCCATCGTGAAGAAGTGCAAAGCAAGGTATTCCGTGCCCTGAACATCAGCGACGAAGAAGCCCGCGCCAAATTCGGCTTCCTGCTGGATGCGCTGCAGTATGGCGCGCCTCCGCATGGCGGCCTGGCCCTGGGGCTGGATCGCCTGGTCACCATGATGGCCGGCGCCGAATCCATCCGTGATGTGATTGCGTTTCCCAAAACACAACGCGCGCAATGTCTGCTCACGCAGGCGCCATCGCCTGTTGACGAAAAGCAATTGCGTGAACTGCATATTCGCTTGCGTAATAAAACGGTCGTCGAATAAGCCAGAAAAAAGCCAGAATCCGATTCTGGCTTTTTTTTCGCCCATTTGCGGCATGTATCTGTGGTGCTGCTGCGTAACCAGATCAGTGGGCCTATAATTTTGTTATTCTGCTGTTGGATTCCTATTTATTTTTTTATACGCCAGTGGCAATGACCTGCCGTCCGGAAAGCGTCAGCCACCCGTTCATTGACATTTCAGGAGAGACGTAATGACAACCGAAGTACAAACCTCACTCGCCGGCAAAGTGGCATTGGTGACCGGTGCGGCCAGCGGCCTGGGTAAGGAAATCGCCGAGACCTATGCCAAGGCTGGTGCTGCAGTGGGTATCGCAGACCTGAATCTGGACGGCGCCAATCAAGTAGCAGAGCAAATCAACGCGGCCGGCGGAAAAGCTTTCGGCATTGCCATGGACGTGACCGATGAAGCGCAGGTCAACAAGGGTGTAGATGATCTTGTCGCGCATTTTGGCGCGCTGGATATTCTGGTATCGAATGCAGGCATCCAGACCATTGAATCCATCGACAAGTTCGAATTTGCAAAATGGAAAAAAATGCTGGCCATTCATCTGGATGGCGCGTTTCTGACGACCAAGGCGGCGCTGCAACACATGTACAAGGCAAAAAAAGGCGTGGTGATTTACATGGGGTCGGTGCATTCTCACGAGGCCTCGAAACTGAAGGCGCCTTACGTGACCGCAAAGCACGGCCTGCTGGGGCTGGCGCGGGTGCTGGCCAAAGAGGGCGCAGCCCACAATGTGCGCTCGCATGTGATCTGCCCGGGTTTTGTACGCACGCCGATCGTGGAAAAGCAGATTCCCGAACAGGCCAGGGAATTGGGTATTTCGGAAGAAGAAGTGGTCAAAAACGTCATGCTGGCCGGTACCGTGGACGGCGAATTTACCACACCGCAGGATATCGCGCAGACGGCCCTGTTCCTGGCTGCGTTTCCCAATAACGCGCTTACGGGTCAATCGGTCGTGGTCAGCCACGGCTGGTTCATGCAATAAGGCAGAGCATGGTTCAGTTGCCCGAGTACGAGCGGATTGCGCTGGTTTTACAGGGTGGGGGCGCGCTTGGCGCCTATCAGGCCGGTGTATTCGAAGGTCTGGAGCAGGCGGCGATAGAGCCCAACTGGATTTCGGGCATCTCCATTGGTGCGCTCAACACCGCCATCATTGCCGGAAATCCGCCGGGCCAGCGGGCGCAACGGCTTCATGAGTTCTGGGATACTATCTGCCAGCCCAATAATGGGTTTGGGCTGATGCCATGGCTGGAACAAAGCCTGTTCCGGTTCAATGATCTGACCCGCAGCAGTCTGTCAGCCATGTATGGCATGTCTGCCATGATGGATGGGCAAAAGGGCTTTTTCACGCCGCGCTTTCCACCGCCCTCGCTGTATACCAAAGGCAGTGTCGAGCATACCGGCTTTTATGATATGACGCCTTTGCGCGAGACGCTTGAACGGCTGTGCGATTTTGACCTGATCAACCACGGGCATTTGAACGTGTCAGTCGGTGCCGTCAATGTGCGCACTGGCAACTTCACGTATTTCTGCAACGACAGGCATCGGCTCACCCCCGAGCATTTCATGGCCTCTGGCGCATTGCCGCCGGCCTTTGCGCCGGTTCTGATCGACGGCGACTATTACTGGGAT
>DATGQC010000127.1:0-10247 GCA_035304425.1 Advenella sp. | reverse complement strand
CTCCGATGGCCGCATGAGCGGCACCGCTTTCGGTACGATCGTGCTGCATGTCACGCCTGAATCAGCCATCGGCGGGCCCCTGGCCTATGTGCAAAATGGCGATCGAATTCGTCTGAGTGTAAGACGGCGCGAGATCTCCCTGCTGGTGTCCGAGCAGGAACTGGCGTTGCGCCGCGAGCGGGCGCCGGTTGTTGTGCCAAGCGCAGAGCGCGGCTACAAAAAACTGTTTCTGGATACCGTGACGCAGGCCGACAAAGGTGTGGATTTCGATTTTCTGCGGGCCGCGCAGACGAAAGGCACGGTGCCGCGCTGATTCGCAGCATCGTGCCGTTGCCGGATGTGCCGTCCGGCCGGCAGGGGTCAGACCTGATGCTTGTCGCAATCCTGCGGCGCGCGCACGGTCGCATTGGCCCATGCAGTAGACCGTGGCGCTAGTGGGCAGCGCCGAACACGGCGCGGGCCTGTTCGTGGATGCAGGCAGCCAGCCTGGCGTGATGCCCATGCTGGTTCCAGACCAGCCCGTTACGCCTGACCAGTGTTCTGCCGGGCAATGCGATTTGTACAACATCCAGCGATTGCCACATGGCGGACCAGTCGGGCAGTAACGAGACGCCCAATCCTTCATGCACCATGACGGCAATCGAGGACAGACTGTTGATTTCCAGGCGCTGCCGGGGGTGCAGGTCGTGATCGCGCAGATAGCGATCGGCAAGCTGGCCGCCATATACGCTGCGGTCATAGCGAAGAAAAGGTTCGCTGGTCAGAAGGTCATGGGCATTGCGGCCCTGCATATGGGCCGGGGCGATCACTACCAGGGGTTCTTCCATGAATTTTTGCCAGACGCAATGCTTTGCCACGGCAAACTGCGGTTCGACCACGATGGCCGCATCCAGTTCGCCGGCGGCGACCTTGCGGCACAGCTCGATCGATGCGCCTGGGGTCACAAAAACCGATGCTTCGGGATAAATGTCGTAGAGACGCTTCAGGATGGGGGGAAGGATGTTCGTCAGCGCTGACACAAAGCAACCCAGGCGCAGCTCGCCCTGATTATTTCTGTCCATGGCCATGGCACGCATATCCCTGATCTGCCTGACGACCGACCGTGTGCTTTCAATAATCCGCATGCCGCTTGC
Organism: Advenella sp.; assembly: GCA_035304425.1. GTDB lineage: Bacteria > Pseudomonadota > Gammaproteobacteria > Burkholderiales > Burkholderiaceae_B > Advenella. The sequence goes on along the minus strand of DATGQC010000127.1, from coordinate 9,114 downwards.
TGTGGGCTTGACTGATCGACCCGAGCGGCGGACCAGTTCCACGCCCATGTCGTCTTCGAGGGCTTTGATGCGCGCGGCAACTGCCGCCGAGGTCAGATCAAGCCGTCTGGCCGCTTCGGCAAAAGAGCCGGCTTCGACAACGGTGATGAAACTCTGCAGGTAATTGATGTCCATGTCTGTTTACGTTCTGTCCGGTTCGTGGACGTTATGATGATAAAGCTGGCTGCGCATTCATTCTCCTAGTTGTGCAAACCCCGATAGTGTTCAGGCGATAAGCGGGCCGATCACGGCGGCCTGATTCAGTTGTGACCGGACTTGTCCGCCGGCCACGGATATTCCAGCTGCATTGCGACGACACTGGCTGTCGGCAAGCCATAGCGCTTATCGATCGCCTTAAGCGTGCTGGTGAGCGCGACCGCCGGGTGGGACATGTCGACCGCCGGTACGACAGTGTCATTGTTTTGCGTTGCTGCCGCGCGATCGGCCATGATCTTCATGCCATTGCGCGAGACGATCATGCCGCGTTCGGGCGCGGACGTGGTGACGCGCGAGCGATAGGTGCGCGACCAGGCATCGGCCACCAGCGCCAGCGACGCCTCGTCAATGCCCGCACGCAGCGGCAGAGTCAACTGTTCCGAGCGCCAGAACGCCAGTGTGTTTGCAATGACGGTAAGGGCGAAGGGGCGGGTAAAGCGAAATGATTGGCTGTCATGTGCCGCACTCCATTGCGTCATGCCCAGATCCTGGCCCACCCGCTGTGCGGTCTCACGGCCGGCAATGGCCTCGATCAGCGTGAGCATCGTCGGCATGGAGGCGGTGATGCCGGTCGTGGTGGCAATGCCATTGTCCACCACCCAGCGACGGTTTGCTACGTAATCGATATCGGGATGGTTCTCCAGCAGCGTGTTCAGATAATACCAATGGGTTGTGGCGCGCTTGCCCTCCAGCAAACCGGCTGCGGCCACGACCTTGGCGCCGGCGCAAACGCCGATGATGATCGCGCCTTTGGCTTTCTGATGGCGCAGCCACGCAATGACGGCAGGATGATCGTCACGGCTCATCGCCGGTACTATCACATAGTCGGCTCCGGTGGGATAACGGTGATCAAACTGCGCAGCGGTGGCGTCAGCCCGGACTGTCAGTGCCGGATAGAGCCGGACCGGTCCTTCTGTCATGGAAAGCGCCATGACCTCGGCGATGCCGGCGCGCTTGAGAATGCCGTAGGGCAACAGGTAATCTGTGGTTTCGGTGGCGTCATTAAGGCCAATGATGGCAACCACGGGACGCCGGCGTTTCGGCGGAGCAAGGCTGGCCACTGCAGCTGCATATTCGCGCGAATCAAGTGCGGGCAACGGAGGATGGTCGCCGGGCACGGGAAGAGAGGCCAGCCAGAGTGCGCCTGCCCCTGCCGCGAGCGCGACAATACCAATCACAACCAGCATAAAAATACGGCGTTTCATGGGAGCGGCCCCCGTGCTCAGCAATGGCGCTGATCAAAATGGAAATCGGCTTGCGGGTCTGCCAGCTGCCGTGGCGGACAGCAAACCTGCTGAATAAAACAAACCGGTGATGCCCAATGTTATTTGATTATTTGTTATTCATTTGTGTTTTAACACGAATGCACACAATCGTTGTGTGCAGCTGCGATAAACTGGGCAGATTGCTTTAAGCGTAAATCAACGGAGATACGGTATGAAGATTGGTCTGATCGGTGCAGGTGCGGTAGGACGTGCCTGTCTGATGTCCCTGGCCTATGCAGGCGGGGCGCGCGAGATTGTTCTGGTCAATCGCAATCATCAACGGGCGCAGGGTATGGTTGCCGACATTCAGTACGGAGCCACCTTGTTACCGGCGGTACATGTGCGGGCGGGTCATTATGAAGATCTGGACCAATGCAGGCTGGTGATTGTAACCGTGGGCGTCAATGAGAAGACGGGCGGAGCGACGGACCGGAGCGACGACGCCGGCCGCTTGCGACTACTGGATGATAATGCCAAGATCTATCAGGACATTATCCCGAAAATCAATGCGGCGGCGCCCGGCGCCATTATTCTGGTCGTGACCGATCCGCCGGACCCGCTGGCTGAAGTGGCGCGTGAGTACAGTAACGGCGCACATGTGATCAGTTCCGGGACGCTGCTCGATTCCCAGCGCATGCGCTTTCATATCGCCCGTCACGCGGGCGTACATCCTGCCTCGGTCGAGGCCATGGTGCTGGGCGAACACGGCACTTCCCAGGTGTTTATCTGGTCTGGTGTACGCATTGGCGGCGTGCCGCTGGCCCGGGTGCTGGACGTAAATGAAAAGGATTGTGACGCGTTCCAGAAGAAGATCGAAGAAGAAGTGAGGTTTGCCAATATCAGCATTATTGAAGGCACCGGGGCCAGCCAGTTGGGTATCGGCATGGTCACGGCGCATATAAGCAGGACCATTCTGAACGATGAAAGACAGGTTGTACCCATTGGCTCGTATATCGAAGCCTACGAGACCACACTGTCGCTCCCGTCGCTGCTTGGCAAGGAAGGAGTGCTGGAAACGTATATGCCTGCGCTGTCGGCAAGGGAAGAAGACGCGCTGGCTGCCAGCGCCAAGGTTATCCGGCAAGCCTGGGAGGGCGTGGCCTGAGCGGTCAGCAGGCGCCATTGCCAGCATTGCGATCGCAGATGCGATTGTGCGAAAGCCAGCGAACCTGCAAGCGACCGGCGCAGCGGGACTCGCCGGCCGCGTCGGACGGCCGTCCGACTCCCTCGGCGCTGTCGGCCTGCTTAGCATGCGCCGGCTACCGGAGTTGAGACTGCGCATCCAGCCAGCAGATTCTGTTCGTGACGACGGCCCGCTTTGACGATTTTTTACAGAAAAAATATAAAAAATTTATCCAGATCAATGTCGGGGTTTTGTCTGGCGGCTACTATTTGCCTGGACCTTTAATCCGGTGGCAGGCTCAAATCCCATACGCAGCAAGCAGGGCCTGTCAGCGGTATTAAAGGTCTCTTTTTTTGGAGTGCGTTTCACGCTTTGCCCGTTCGTACCCGCTGGCTTTCCTCTTTCCTCTTTCCTCTTTCTCCGATGATCGGTTGTAAGCCGTATCCGAGTCGATGCTGCTTTTATGCGTCGGATTTATGCGTCATTTGAGTCATTAAAAAACGTTTCATATGTAAGTATATGTTCTTGGTGTGCCATGCGCGGGCGCGGCAGCCCCGGTATACGGTCGTCTGACGCCAGATAGTCGCTGCAGCCAGGGGTGGCGACTTATTCAGGTAATTATCCTGACATAAAGCCTGCCTATGATTTGTCGTATCCCGATCAGGTTGATCAATAAGCGGCTGAAATATCTGGCTACCGACCATGTCGGACAACGGCCCAGTTGACTGGCAGCCCTGATCACAAGTGAGCCACGCTCATACCTGTAAATTCGCACCAATCTATATCGACCTGAACGCATTCAATGCGAGAGATGAACATGGATATCCCTCAGTTACAGACCCGGCCCGTCATTGCGCATACACCCATGCCCGAGGTGTTGCACTTCAAAAGCATGACGGGGCAGGCCGGACTATCGGAACTATTTGAATTCGATGTCGAGCTGGTTGCCAAAACCTATATGCTGGACGTTCGATCGCTGCTGGGCAAGCCGCTCACCTTGCAGGTGGAAACCGCCGGCGGCGCGCCGCATTACCTCAATGGCCAGATTATCCGCTTCGAGCTGGTTGGTCGTGAATTGCTCAACTCCGAATATTATGTGTACCGTGCTACGGTACGGCCTGCACTGTGGTATTTGACCCAGTCCAGGGACAATCGCATTTTCCAGAATAAATCCGTAGTGGACATTATCAAGCAGGTGCTGGGCACCTACAGTTTTTCGGTGGAATATAACCTGACCGAGTCTTACCGCGATTGGGAATATTGCGTGCAGTATCAGGAGTCGGATTTTGATTTTGTCAGCCGCCTGATGGAGCATGAGGGCATCTATTACTGGTTCCGTCATGAAAACGGCCAGCACACACTGGTGCTCACCGACGATATGTCGACGCACGAGCCCGCGCCAGGCTATGGTACTTATACCTTCTACGATGGTCAGATGCATATGCTTGCGCACGAAGAGTTCGTTTCCGACTGGCATGTACAGGCGCAGATCACGCCCGGCGGCTATGCAACGGTTGACTATGATTTTCGCAAGCCTGGCGCGCGCCTGGACTCGACCAGCAAAAATGCCGTCGCGGCCAATACGGACAAGCTGGAAATATATGAGTGGCAGGGCGGTTATCAGGAAGTGGACCATGGTGAAAAATATGCCCGCCTGAGGTTGCAGGAGATACAGGGCGCAAGAGAGCAGGTGCTGGGCATCTGCAATATCCGCGCCGTTGAACCCGGCCGTCTCTTCAAGTTGCGTAACCACCCGCGTCGTGCAGAAAACCGTGAATATCTGTGTGTATCGGCTACCTACAACATGCGTGTGGCCGGGTATTCTTCCGGCACCGAGCAAGAGGATCATTTTGAAGTGATCTTTCGCGCGTTGCCGTCCAATATTCAATTTCGCGCGCCCCGGACGACGCCGCAGCCCAAAACCAGCGGCCCGCAGACGGCCCGCGTCGTGGGCCCGGCCGGCGAAGAGTTGTGGACCGATCAGTACGGTCGCATCAAGGTCATGTTCCACTGGGATCGCCAGGCGAGCGGCGATGAAAACAGTTCCTGCTGGATTCGCGTCTCCAGTCCGTGGGCGGGCGGCGGCTTTGGCGGACTGCAACTGCCACGCATCAATGATGAAGTGGTGGTCGATTTTATCGGCGGCAACCCCGACCGGCCGGTCGTTCTGGGGCGGGTTTACAACGCGCAGAACATGCCGCCGGTGTCGTTGCCGGCAAATGCGACGCAAAGCGGCTTTCGCAGTCAGTCTGTCTTCGGCGACCCGAGCATGCGCAACCAGATGATCTTCGAGGACAAGCTGGGTCAGGAACTGGTGGATATGCGTGCGCAACTGGATATGCTGCTGAACGTCGTGCGCAATCTGACGGTCACAGTGGGGTCCAATTTGAAGACCACGGTGGGCGAAACCGAGACCAGAGACGTGACCGGAACGCGCACCACGCATATCATCGGGCATGAAAAGGAAACGTTCGACTCTGGTGTGCATCGGGAAATCACCAGCGGCGGCCTGACGGACAATATCAAGGATGGCGCCACAACAAAAATACTGAGCGGCAACAATGTCTTTCGGGTGGAAGCCGGCACCAATACCGTTTATGTCAAATCGAATGAGCACCATACCATCGACGGCACTCTGCATCAGGATGTGAAACAGGCGGCGACCCTGCACTATAAAAACACGCTGACCCGTACTGTCGCAGAAACTGAGGACGTCACGGTAACGGGCGCTGCCACGCATACTTATAAAAGTACCTTTACGTCCAAAAACGAGGGGAAGGTAAAATTTGATGCCTCGGGCCAGGATTTTGAAATCCTTTGTGCGCGCTACACGATCAAAGCTTCGGCACAGGAAAAGAAGGTCATTGAGTCGCATGCCGTGAACCAATATATGGCAGGCCGGGACACGCTGGTGATGGGGCTGGACCAGCGGCATGTGGTGGGCCTGTCATATGTCACGCAACCGGCGCAGATTTCGATTACCTATGGTCTGAACCTGTCGACCTCCATTATTGCCGTGCAGGCACAGGGTGTCCGGATGGCCGCCAGGGGGCTGGCCGGCCAGATCGATGCCCTCAATTTCAGCGCAACGCCTGTTAAAGTGAGTACCCAGGGCACGAAAATCGACTTGAGCGCCGCCTCAATGAAAAATGACGGGGTCGAGCTGAATACCGCAGGCAGCCTGACGCGCCTTCAGGGACTGGGCGTGCGGCTTGCCGGTCTGAAACTTTTTCTGTAGGAAACACTATGCCAATTCTTCAAGCGCGTATCGGCTCCAGCGTAACACTGGTCGATGTCATGATCCTGGGACCACGACCGAATTTCGGCCCAAAAATAACGATGATTCCCAATCCGCTGTCCAGGGTGTTCACGCCAGGCCTGGACCTTGAATGTTGCCCGATGCCGACGATGATCACCTGGGCCAATGAAACCGGCATATTGGGAGTCATGGTGCCTGTGGTCAAGTGCTTTGCGACAAAATTTATTAATGTGAGTTTCCGGGTTTTTTCAGGCGCGCTGCCAGTAACACGATGGTCTTCAATGGGCTTGAGCAATATCGTCAACGGCATTCTGTCGACGAATCTGATTCCTTCGCCCAATCGCGTCTTTGTGTTCTCCTAAGTCTTGCAAGGTAGGAAAGCGGGAGATGTTGCGGCGGGCCGGCAGGCTTGGCGGGAAACAGGCTGGTGGGAAACCGGCTTAGGGGGAAACCTGTTCAATGGGTACGAGCCTGGCCTGACCGCTGCGTTCCTGGTAGTAGATATCGGCAAAGCCGCGAGCGGCCAAAGCGTTCAGTGCCAATGCAGAGAGTGGCGCTGAAACAGTCAGCTGTTGGTCGGGGGCGTCAGGGAACGACAGGGTGAGCTCGATCACGTTATTACTATTGACATGTTCGCGCGTATCGCGCATGTGCTCGATCTTCATTCGGATCCGGGTGCTGTTCTGCGAAAATGCGCGCTCCTGCTCTGCGGCATTTTGCCGTAATACGCCCAGTTTGCGGTAACACATGCCCCATAGGGCGAAGGTTATCCCCAGGCTGGCCAGGCCTGCCGTGATAGAAATCGCCATCAAAAATGTACCCAGCAGCGTGACGCAGGAAAGCCAGAACAGGCCCCGGGCCTGCTGCCGGATGTTTGCTTGAGAGTCGATAGGGCTGTCGTCTTGGCTCATGGGATATACGAAGTTGCGTTCAAGGGGCGGCTCTTGCCGCATCGGTCCAGCGTTCCGATTCGTGCAGATAATCCCGTTTGGCGATCGCGCCGGGCGACATGATCAGAGCGGAATCGGCAATGAGGGCGCGGTGAAACAGTGTATCGTCCAGATGCAGTTTATTGTGCCGTATATTGCGCAGATTGGCCCAGGAAAAATCGGTCCGTGTCAGGTTGCAGTGTTCAAAGCGGGTACTTTCGCAGTTGGCGTGATGGAAGATGCTTTCCGTCAAATCACAGCCAGCATACGAAGCGCCCACAACCAGGGCGTTAAGCCAAAGAGACTGACCCAGCAGCGTGTTGTTGAACGTGGCGCCGCTGACATCGGCGTCAATGAATATAGCATTGGTGCAGTCGGACTGGGTAATTTTCGCATTACGCATCGTGCTGCCCTGAAAATTGCTGCCCGCCAGAAAACAGTCGGCAAATTGAGCATTCTCCAGGTTCGCCTTGATAAAGGGGCACTGATTGAAGGTCATGTCTGCAAACCGCAGATCGGACATTGTCGTTTCGTTAAATACCGCCCGATCAAAATAGGAGCCGTCAAAGTGGGTGCGTCGCAGGTCGTTCTGGAAAAAAATAGCCAGTTCAAAATCACAGTTGGAAAATACCGTTTCGGTTAACGTGGTTTGATAAAAGGATGTCTTCAGGCATTTCTCCAGGCTGAAATGGCTGTTTGAAAAATTGCTTGAGGCGATGGAGCTCGAGTCCAGCGACGTGCCGGCAAAAGAGGCGTCAGAAAGATCGCTTTTGACAATCGCGGTGGCGTATAGCACGGTTTTGTCAAAATTGGTCGCTGTCATCCGGCACTCAGAAAACATGCATTTTGACAAATGCGCGCGCTTGAAACTGGCCTGGGTAAATGTGCAAGCGGTGAAGATCGTGTCTTCAATTGTCTGGTCATCAAAACAGCTCGACGAAAAATCCACATTCTGGAAAATATGCCCCGACAGATCCAGGCCCGTCAGGGACAGGCCGCTGCAGTCCTGTTCGCTGATCGGTTCGAATCGGTTGAGCAGATTGATAAAATCTTCCCGTGTCATGCATGCCTCTCCCAGGCAGTCATCGATCCCTTGCGCAATGGATAGCGCTTGGCGTGTTGCACATAGACGTGACGAACGATCGTGGACTCGTCCATATGCGTTTCAGAAATATCGGCGGTGCATAGATTGGTGTGAGTCATATCGGCGCCCCGCAGATCGGCTTGTTGCAAAATAGAGGCGGTCAGGTCCGCTGCCCGGAAGACACACTGACGCAGATCCGACCCCTTGAAAACGCATTGATGCAATGTGGCTCTTGTAAAATCAGTATGAGGTATGCTTGATCCGGAAAAATCGCAATGAGACAGCTGCGACTCCCTGGCAGTCAGAGAAACCACGGTGGTGCCCTTGAAACAGCATCCCTTGAGCGAGGCAAGATTGAAACTGCAGGTGTCAAGGCTGAGCTTATACATGAAGGAAACCCCCTCAAGCCGGGCACGCGAGAAGTTTAATTTCTGCAATTTACTGGCAATATAGGCAGCCCCTGAAATGACCGTCATTTCAAAATTGACGTTGCTTAATGTCGATTGCTGGAACACCACCTGGGAAAAGGTCCCCGCATGGAAACTGACGTCGTCAAATGTGCACTCGGTGAAGATGGTTTTCTCCAGCTTTGCGGCGCCAAAATGACATTGCCGGAAGCAGGCGCCGGTATTAAACAGTGTATTGGTCCAAAGCGAGTCTCGGAAATCGCATTGACTGAACTCACTTTTGTGTATGGTGACATTGTCAAAGCGGGATAGTCTGAAATCGCTGTTTTGTATGGTCGTGGCGCCCAGGTTGCTGCGGGAAAAATGACATTCATCGAAAGTAGTATGTGAAATGGCGGCCCGCACCAGAATGGTCTCGCTCAGGTTGCAGCGGACAAAGCGGGCATGGTGCAGATCGGCGTCAGACAGATCCGCGCCGGTAAAGTCGGCATCTGAAAACACCGTCCCGGACAGATTTGCGCCTGTCATATCCAGCCCCTTGAGGTCATCGCCAGCATCATAGCGGCTCAGGATCGCGTCCCGTTTCAAATCAGCGGCGTGCCTGCTGACAACGGCGCCGCTCTCCATGAAATGGGCCGTATACAGGTTCATTTTTCCCAGTTGTATCCTGGCGTTTTTCAATAAGGTCTGTGTTTTTTCAATATCCTGCGCTGTGGCGGTGCCGGCGTTCAGCTTTCGCGCCTTTTCCCACTCGCGCTCCAGTGTATCCTGTTGTTTGTCCAGTTCAATAAA
>DATGQC010000126.1:0-4930 GCA_035304425.1 Advenella sp. | reverse complement strand
GTGCCGTGCGGGAATTCCGAGGCGGGCATGGTTCGTGCCGCCGCGTCGGAAATCGCAACGTCAGGTCGAACCGTGTTCAGGTTACCGGCCGTCAAGCTCGGGGGCATTTGAGCTTGAGCATTGTTGCTCTGATACAGGTTGATATGACTCGATGAAATCGTTGAGGGCATCATTGCGGGTCCTTTCTCTGTGTTTTGCCTTTTCTAAAAGGCCTTTCCCGACTGTTTACGTCCCGCATTAGCCAATCTTTACCGGAAATTCGTATTTTCTGATTTAGATCAACGGTTTGGCCCGCCCGGCATACCGGCCTTGGCCCGCCAACAGCCCGCCGCGTGCACTGCGGTCAGGCTATCTTCATTGCGCTAGCTTAAGCGGCGCCAATGCCGCGTTGTAGCGCGCCACATAGCTGTCGAAGTCTTCGGTGTCGCTGTCTTCCAGCTTTTTCTGCTCGATCAGCGAATCACTGGCAATTTGCCGGTATTCGTCCTGCACGGCAGGTGGCAAGGGCTGGGCACGCAGGACGTCGCGATGTTCCATGCTGCGCTTCAATGAATAATCGTGCAGGCTCAAGCCCTGATCGCGCAAGGCATGCAGCAGTTGAGCCGACGGCGTCTTGCCGCTGTCGCGCACTTTTTCAGCCTGTATCGCCAGCGCCTGGGCGTACAGGTCGCCGCCCTGGGCCTGGTCCAGCAATTGGGCGTAGGGAGCAATGCCCTCGATCAGCTCGGCCCCCCATTCTTCGCGGGTGGTGGCGACGTTCTGGTTGATCAGCGTCAAGCCCGGCTTGCGGCCTTCTTTTACCACCATGCTGAAGTTATCGTGGCTGTCCATGCAGTAACCGTTGTTCGGGAACATATTGCTTTGCTCGGCGGCACAGAACAGCAGGAAGGCGTCCATGAAACGGCTGGTGCTGGCCGAGATGCCGGTGGGCGATTCGGGGTCGATATCCAGGCACCGGACCTCGATGTACTGCACGCCGCGATCGGCCAGGGCGGTGGCGGGACGTTCGCATCGGCCGGTGCTGCGTTTGGGGCGGATGTTGGAGTAGTACTCGTTCTCGATCTGCAGGATGTTGGTGTTCAGTTGTATCCACTCGCCGTTGCGATGCGTGCCTATGGCCTCGTAGGCGGGCCACGGCTTGGTTACGGCGTTCAGCATGCGTGCCAGGAATGTATCCAGGTCGTTGTAGCAAAGCTGAAGATCCGATTGTGCTTTATTCTGGTAGCCCAGGTCGCTCATGCGCAGGCTGGTCGCATAAGGCAGGTATAGCGTGTCGGCGTCGAGTTCAAGTAGTGGGTTGGGCAGGCCTCGCATGAAATTCTTGGATATGGCGGGCGAGGCGCCGAATAAATACATGAGCAGCCACGAGTAGCGCGTGAAGTTACGGATTAGCGCCAGGTATCCCCTGGAGCGCTGCTCGCTTGGCGTGGCGCCTTGTATATCGATCAGGTCCCAGAATTCATCGGGTAGCGAGAAGTTGTAGTGCACGCCTGCGATGCATTGCATCGCCTTGCCATAGCGTTCGGCCAGTCCGCGCCGGTATACATGCTTGAGCATGCCGGTATTCGATGTGCCGTACCAGGCAATGGGTATCTCGGCTTCCGGCGGCAGATGCGCCGGCATGGACTGATTCCATATCAGTTCGCTTGTCAGTTGCTGCGCAACGTAGCGGTGTGTTTGTTCCAGCTCTTGAATAAGGCTTTCGGTAGAATCGTGCGTTCCTGTAATCAGTTCGAGCAAGGCTTCCGAATAATCGGTGGTGATGCGCGGGTTGGTCAACGCCGAACCCAGCGCAAGGGGATGGGGCGTTGTTGCCAACGTGCCTTGCTCTGTCACGCGCAGGCCTTCTTTTTCAATACCGCGCAATATGCCTTGCAGCACCGGCAGGTGTGTGCCAAGCACAGCGAGGCGTTGGTTACTTGAAGTCATTCAGGGTATCTTTAAAGAAGTCTTTGTCGCAGGCGATTTTACCCGAGGTGTGGCGGTGATACGTATAGGTTTGATAATGTTGTTGTCGGCTCTTTTGATGGCGTGTTCGCCTCAATACAACTGGCGCCAGCTTACGGTAGGCGCGGGTGCCGCGACCGCCTTTTTTCCGGACAAGCCGGTGACTCAGGAACGGACCTTGCAGTTTTCCGGCCATGACGTCGTCTTCGGCATGGCCAGCGCGACAGTGGACGATACGCTTTTCACAGTGACGTACGCGATCCTGCCTGAAGCCTTGCGCAAGGACGAGGCTGCACGCAAGGAATTCGCATCCGGCGTTGTGGGGTCGTTATACAGGAATCTGGGACAGGAGCCCCCTGAGGCATTACCCACAGCGGGGGAATTGTTCACCGTGGAGGGAAAGTCGCACGATGGTGACATCACATTGCAGGTCCGGACCTGGCTGACTGAGCAGAGCCTGGTTCAAGGAATAGTCACCGCCGCGCGGGATCGTTTTCCCGCAGCGCAGGCCACCGAGTTTTTACAGGGCGTGGAGCCGGGCCGCTAAGACCGGGAAGCAAACCGGCCTGCAGCGCGGCGGTTATGGCGGCCTGCCTTCCGTGCACGCCCAGCTTCCGGCAGGCATTATGTATATGGAAATTGATGGTTCTTTCCGTGAGGCCCAGGATCACTCCCATTTCCCAGCTGGTCTTGCCAAGCGCTGCCCATTGCAGGCACGACACCTCCCGTTGCGTGAGCGGCTTCATTGGCTACTCCTCCTTTGTCCCGGTAATATTTACATATATTTATCGAATGTATCAAGTTTTATCATCAAGGTAAAACCGGGCCGGATAAATGCGCGGCAGGCGATGCCGGAGTGCGAGGCGGGCCGGAAGGGCAGGAGTGATAAAATAGTGATCTGAAACAGCGCCGATTTGCTTGATCTGCTTGCGGGCGCCTCATAAATCCAGCTAAAGAGGTCCATATATGGCCGAACTCACCGCAACCGTCATTTCTTCCATTCCTCCTGCCGCCACGGCGGAACCCTCCATTTCAGACATGCTGCCCGGATCCGTAGGCATCGTCTCTCCGCAATATATTTCGTTCACCGAACCGTTGGCATTGACCAGTGGCCAGGTTCTGCCCAGCTACGAGCTTGCGGTGGAGACCTATGGCGTGCTCAATGAAGCGCGCAGCAATGCGGTACTGATCTGCCATGCCTTGAACGCATCCCATCATGTAGCTGGCATCGCTGCTGACGACCCTCGAGATCTGGGTTGGTGGGACAACATGGTGGGACCCGGCAAGGCAGTGGATACCGATCGCTTTTTCGTTATCGGCGTGAACAACATCGGATCATGCTTCGGCTCCACTGGTCCGGCCAGCATCAATCCGGCCACAGGCAAACCCTGGGGCGCGGCTTTTCCCATGCTTACGGTTGAAGACTGGGTGCGAGCCCAGGCGCGGCTGGCCGATCATTTCGGCATTCAGAAGCTGGCCGCTGTAATGGGCGGTTCCCTGGGCGGCATGCAGGCCCTGAGCTGGGCCATAACCTGCCCCGAACGCGTAGGGCATTGCATCGTAATCGCCAGTACTCCACGCCTGTCGGCGCAGAACATCGGTTTCAACGAAGTCGCCCGGCGCTCCATCATCAGCGATCCGGACTTTCACGGCGGCGATTACTACGCGCACAACAAAGTGCCCAAACACGGTTTGTCGGTGGCCCGGATGGTGGGGCACATCACGTATCTGTCGGACGACGACATGGCGACCAAATTCGGCCGCACCCAGCGGGCGCCTGCCGACAATGGCGAATTCCATTACGGCTATGACGTGGAATTCGAGGTCGAATCCTATTTGCGCTACCAAGGCGAGAAATTTTCCACTTATTTCGACGCCAACACGTATTTGCTGATTACCCGAGCACTGGATTATTTCGATCCTTCGCGCAACCATGGTGGCGACCTGGCCCGAGCGCTGCAAGGCGTCCATGCTGATTTCCTGCTGGTTTCCTTCAGCACGGATTGGCGCTTCCCACCTGCCCGGTCCCGCGAGATCGCGCGAGCGCTGCTTAAAAACAAACGGCCCGTCACGTATGCGGAGATTGACGCTCCGCATGGACACGACGCCTTTTTGCTGGACGACGCCCGGTATCATGCCGTGGTGCAAGGCTATTACGACCGGATCGCCGCCAAGCTGGGCTTAGCCGAACGCGCCCGGACGACAGGAGTGCTAGCGTGAGTCAGTCAACTGTGGCGCCGCGGCATGTGCGCGCCGATCTTCGGCGCATCGCAAGCTGGATAGAGCCCGGGAGCCGTGTGCTTGACCTGGGCTGCGGCGATGGCACCTTGCTGGCCTATCTGCAGACCAACAAGAATGTAGTCGGAGCGGGCGTGGAATTGAACGATGAGCACGTCATTGCATCGGTGCGCCGGGGTGTGCAGGTAATCCAGCAGAACCTGGAAGAAGGCCTGGCGCTGTTCGACGATCAACAGTTCGACACGGTCGTGCTTTCCCAGACTTTGCAATCCATGCATCATACCGAGCATATATTGCGCGAAATGGCCCGGGTGGCCCGCTACGGCATTGTGTCCTTTCCCAACTTCGGTTACTGGCCGCACGGCTGGTCGATCTTGCGCGGACGCATGCCGGTAACCGGGGAAATGCCTTATCAATGGTTCGACACGCCGAATATCCATTTATGCACGCTGAAGGATTTTGAAGGGCTGGCATCGGCGCTGCAGCTGCGCATAACGCATCTGGCCACGTTCAATGGCAACAAGGAAATCAAGCTGTTGCCTGGCTGGCGCAGCACCCTGGCGGTGTACCGCTTCGAATCCCCCAACTGACCAGAGAGGCACATCATCGCTACGTTCACCAGCGTTTACGCCAGCCCCCGAGTTATCCCTCTTCTGGTGCTGGGGTTTGCAAGCGGACTGCCACTGGCCCTGACCAGCGGAACACTGCAAGCATGGGCCACTGTTGATAATGTATCGCTGCAGAA
>DATGQC010000125.1:0-6855 GCA_035304425.1 Advenella sp. | reverse complement strand
ATTACGATAGGCTGCGTAATAGGACTTGCCGGTCAGATTCCAGCGCAGATAGGCAGACAATTGCTCATTGGCCTGCCAGTCCAGTCTTGTGTTCAGCACATGCTCCGGCGTTGTTTCCAGCGGCTCGCCATCCAGCGAGCGCCCGTTGAATGCAACCTCGCCGCCGCCTTTACGCCTGGATTTGGTGTATGTGTAGTTCGAGGAAAGGCGCAGCGAATCGGTAAGCGGCAGATTCAGGCCAAGTTCCACGCCGTAGATCTGCACTTTGTCAATATTATCGTAAACATACAAGTGGTTGTTCGTGCCTGGATTAAGTGGATCCTGCCTGCCGGTATCGTAGCTGGCGACCTTGTTCTTGAAATTGGTATTGAACAGCGTTGCAGAAAAATTGCTGCCTTCCGCCCAGTCATACACCAGGCCAAGTTCCTGAGTCACGCTGGTTTCCGGCTCAAGATCGGGATTGCCGCAAAGCGGGCCACGAAAACCGGAATTGCCGCCGGTGGACATGCAATAACCCGGCGTGCTCTGGCGAATGGTCGGCGCCTTGAAGCCGCTGGCAATGCCGCCCTTGATCGTCAACGCATCCGTCAAATGATAAACGCCATAAATCCGCGGTGACCAGTGAATCCCGAAGCGCTCATCGTGGTCCATGCGAACGCCGGCTGTCACGGTGAACGTGTCGGTAACGTAGTAATCGTCTTCAATGAAGAGCGCGTAATTGCTTAGCGACACCTCATTGGTATTGGTCGGATAATTGGCAAAGGCAGCCTCTTTCCGGATGCCGTCCAGGCGGCTATGCAAGTATTGACCACCGAAGCGCAATGTATGGGAGGTGAACGGCATACTGAACGTGGCATCCAGGGTCGTATTGACGATCCGGCGATTTTCAGTGTACTCGCCGGTTTTGGGCCAGTTTTCCTGATCATTGGATTCCCGGTACAGGGAGATTTTCGACTCGCCCAGGCGCCAGTGGCCGGTATGCGTCACGCCGAAGGACGTGCGACGATATTGCACCTTGTTCCATGGCAGCGTCGGCTGGATGGATTTGCCTGGCGTTGCCTCGGTCGTCAGGCGCTGCGAGGCCACATCAAACACAAGCTCCTGATTCCCGGCCAGTTTGGCCCCCAGCTTCAGCCCGATGCTCGTGTTGTTCCTGCCGTAAGGGCCGGCCACATTGGAAAAGTGATTGCTGCCTTCGGTCTGATCGTCATATGAACCGTAGATCTGCAGGCCCAGAACGTCATCCTTGATCGGACCGCCCAGCCAGAACTGGGCTTCGCGTCCATTGCCGTAATCGTTGTCGGTCTGCAGGGTGACCGAGCTGTCCAGGGCCACCGACCATTCTTTGGGTACATTTTTGGTGATGATATTGACCACGCCCCCCATCGCATCGGAGCCGTAAAGCGATGACATCGGGCCTCGCACAACTTCGATACGCTCAATGGCAGCCAGCGGCGGCATGAATTCATACTGGACGCCGCCGGTACCGCGGTTCATGGTTTCGCGTGTATTCTGGCGCTTGCCGTCCACCATGATCAACGTGTACTCGCCTGGCAAACCTCGGATGGCAATGTCACGACTATTGGGATCGCCTCCCACCATATAAACGCCTTCCACTTTGCTGACCGCTTGCGCCACAGAGGTATAGCCACTTTTTTTGATATCTTCCTGAGTGATGACGGTCAGGGATGCGGGTGCATCCTTGGCGCTTTGCTCCATGCCGCTGGCGGTCACGACCACTGCATCCAGCGTGGCGACCGGCGCTTTTTCCTGCGCGTGTACGACGCCCGAAAAAAACAGCGCCAGCACCAGGGGCGCAAATGCCATGTCAATCCCAAACCGTCTGCTGCTCTTATGCGTGCCGGACATTTCCATTACTGATTCCTTGAATTGCTGACTGATCGATAACGCCCTTGAAGACACAGGCGTGCTGCGGCCACCCTGATCGTGGCCAGCAAAGTCACATTGAATCATTCTCATTTACAAAATAAGTTTGACGAACACGCAAAGTTCTTTGCGTTCAGGTCAGTTTTGGGTCCGCCGGCTCTCAGAGCCGTGAGCAAAGGCTCTTGGGACTCAGGCCGAACTGGCGACGAAAGGCGGTCGCAAAATTGGCGGCGCTGGAATAGCCCGCCTGATAGGCAGCTTCGGTAATACTGACCCCCTGCTCCAGGTTGGTGCGAGCCTGGTGCAAGCGCATCACTCTTCGGTAGTCATTGACGGAGGTGCCGAAAGCACTGCGAAATTGCCGCTGCAGCGCGCTCGGACTCAGACCGAAACGGCGTCCGAGCTCGGCAATCATGGTCGGTTGCGCAAAAGGCTGCTGCAATTCAGTGTCAATGAAGCTGCGCAAGCGTAGCATCCGGTCCTGGTCACGATGTCGTAAATTACCTTTTAAAGTGCCAGTTGCGCCAACACTATCGCGCTGGCTCGCCAGGGCTTCGTAGAGCAGCTCCAGCGCCCGGCTGGCTAGCCTCAAGCGGCTGAGTTCATCCGTCGGGTCTTCCGAATGGCAAAGCATTTGCTCAGCCAGGGCCAGTGCGTGCGGCGAAGGTTGCCAGGTTCTTATGCAAAGCGTATCGGGAAAATTCAGGCAGGCAGGACGCCGCGGAGCAGTTGATGTTTGCCCGGTATCCGAGAGTTGCTCCTTCGCATGCAACCAGCCGTGATTTTGCAGCCACTCGGGCGTCACGTGCAGGGCAAGTTTGCGCTCCCATTTGCCCCGTAGCCACTCTCGTTCAAACAAGGCATCGTCGGGCATGCTGATAATGGCCGCATTGGCTGCATGAGAGGGATCGTCCGCGCGCAAATGCACCCGCTGCCCTCCAATGCGCACGTCTATCACGCCGGCCAGCGCGAGTACGACGCGTAAACCCGCCTTTATATTCACCCGCGAAACCATATTGTGCAGATCGACCACTTCAGTGCCATGCATGGACAAGCCCGGTTGCAACTGCACGGTCCGCAGTCGCCCTTCCAGGACCGGTTCGTTGGCCGCCACCGGATCAGATTCAAAGCGGTAACCCGGGGCATTGAAGTCGAGTCGGCGCACCGTGCCTAGCGCCCGCCAGGGTCGCCGTCCCGCCGCCCGACGCGGCGCGGGCGGATTGACGAGATCGACGGGGCTTTCGAAGCCTGGTTTCATAGAATATAGAGGGAAATACCCGTGACAAGAGGGTGACAGTGCGTCATTATCACACAAAACTGAGAATGATTCTTATTTATGATTATTATTTCTGCGAAAAACTGCCCGCCTGAAACGCCGGCCATGCCATCGGCCTGCCGGCCTTGTGCAGCGCAGTCATCCATATGATCCATATCCCCGGGCTGGACTTGTAGTCACAATTCCTATACACTACGCCCTGTATTGCAGTTGACATAATGAAACTTGGCTGCAATTGTCTGCATATGCAACAGCACGGATTAAAACCATGCGCAAGCCACACACGGCTCGTTGCTGCAGAAACGACCCATAAGGTTTTATTCCAGGGGAAACATCCCCATCAACAGGCTGCTTCGCAGCCCGGCATTTGCCGAACAACACGCCCAGTCTTTGACTGCGGAACAACCCGGCCGGTCCATTTGACCGCCAGCGCATGCCCTGTCCAACAGCCAGGGCTGACCACGATAATCGCAAGGTCGACCTGACAGCAACGCTACCGGCTACGCAGCCCGTAACGAACGCATTGTCATTGGCATTACGATGTCTATCCAATCAACCCGCGATTGCAATTATGGTCAAGTGCGCTCGATTCGACAGAGGCACCTTATTGTGTTTCTTTTAGCCCTTGCGTCCGGATGCGCGAACTTCGGACCAGGGGACGGCTGCGTCCATGCCATTGCGCAGCCTTAACCAGGACGATAGAACGTATATGCAAGAACAAACCGCCTTTTACCAACTGTCTGGCACCACCGCATTGCTTTTGCTGGCCGGATTCTATGGGCTGACCTTTCTGATGTCGCTCATGATCGGCAAGAAAAAAGAAAACGTCGACAGCTACATGGTATCGAACAATGCAGTGGGCTTCGGACTCTCGGCCGCCAGTATGATTGCCACCTGGATCTGGGCTGCCTCCTTTTACGCCAGTGCAACCTCTGGCTACCAATATGGCCTATCCGGGCCAATCCATTACGGCTTTTGGGGCGCGCTGATGATTCTTTTCATCTACCCCTACGGCCGTCGCTTTCGCGCCCTGGCGCCCAAAGCCCACACCCTGGCCGAAGTCATGCATGCACGCCATGGCACATCCAGTCAGTTGATCATGGCCATCTCCAATCTGCTGGGCAGCTGCATCAGCCTTATGGTGAACTTTACCGCCGCCGGCGCGCTGGTTTCAGTACTCAGTCCCCTCTCCTTCATCCAGGGGGTGCTGATTGCCGGACTGGGCGTATTGTCCTATACGCTATGGTCAGGATTCAGGGCCTCGGTCATGACCGACTTTGCCCAACTGGTGGCAATGATTCTGGCGGCTATCGTCATCATTCCACTGATATTCTTTAACGCCGGCGGCACCGGCATGCTGGTGACCAACTGGGGCAACCTGTCTGCCGAACAATCCGATTTCTTTTCGACCAAAGCGATTCTGGAACAGGGAGCGCCTTATTTTGTGGCTGTGCTTGCCTATGCCATTGGCAACCAAACAATCGCACAGCGCCTGTTTGCCGTTCGTGAAGACCTGATCAAATCGACCTTCCTGACCGCCACAATCGGTTATGGCGCAGTAGTCATCGGCCTTGGCATGCTGGGCATGCTTGCCCTGTTCGTAGGCCTGACGCCAGCAAATGGCGACATGAACAATATCATTCCACAAATGGCCTCCACGTACCTGCCGCCGTTTGGCATTGCGCTGTTTTTTATCCTGGTAGTCGGCTCCCTGTCTTCAACCGCAGACTCCGACCTGTCCGCCCTGTCATCCATTATGATGACCGATATCTACGGCAAAAACATGGCGCGCGGAACGCCTGATCCGAAGCGGATGCTGTGGTGGGGTCGGGCCACGATGATTGTTGCCACCATGATCGGCGTGATATTTGCCAGCCTGCGTCTTGATATTCTGGTTATGCTGGTATTTGTTGGCGCGTTGTGGGGGGCAATCGTATTTCCGGTCATCGTGAGTTTTTACTGGGACAAGGTAACGAATAAAGCCTTTACGACATCCGTAATATGCGCCGTAGCCCTGTTTGCGGTAGCACGGTTTGAGCTGCTTCCACTGCAAGGTGTGATTGCAGTGCTCTTTGAGTTGAGTGCCTCTGTGGGCGCCGGCGTTGTCCTGGGTCTGATGGCCTTCGCCTTCTTCAATCGCAAGGTTGCCATCTTTGTTGCGATAGCGACTGTAATCATCGCCATTCCCAACGCCGTAGGCTTCCTGCGCGACTATCCGGTGCTGCTCAGTTCGCTGACCTCCTATGGCATAAGCGCAGTGGTATGCGTCGCCATGAGCTGGAACAACAAAGAACGCTTCGATTTTTCCCTGCTTGCCGAACGTGTCACATCATTCCAAAAGAGTACTGACAATGGCAAAGAAACATCAACAGACGTAGACGGCGATGTCGCGCCAGCACGTGCTTAAAGGAGAGATAAATGATGAATGAATTATTCCTTACCGCATATATTCTTGTCTGGCCGGTCATTTCGGCTGCCATTCTGCTGGTGCTGATTGTTGCACTCATACGCGATTTACGTAACGCCAGCAAGAGCGACAGCGAAATGATCTAGCAATCCGGCGCCTGCGCTTGCGTGAATGAATCGTGCCGGTGTGGGCAATATGTGTAAAGCGTGGTCGGCAAACCACGCGCGCCCGCCGTTCCCGCACCGGAAAATGATAATTATTCTTATTCCTCATTTCCGCATACTTTCTACGGTTTATCCCGATGACGGCGCCAGGTCCGATATAATCTAGCCATCATTGGGGAGTAGCCGCTCATTTCCTGAGGTTTACGTCAACATACTTGATGCGTGCATCATGGCGTAAACAGCGATATCGCCTGGCAAGACCTTTGATCACTTTTTTCCGTTCTGGCCGGAGAAAGAGGTGATCATTCGTCTATTGTCCGGTCGCGGTATTGATTTATGCAAACTCTTCTGCTTTCCACTGGCGTGGTTACGCTGGCCGAAATCGGCGATAAAACGCAATTGCTTGCCTTCATCCTGGCAACCCGATTCAAAAAACCCATTCCCATTATTCTTGGCATCCTGTGCGCCACCATCGTCAATCACGCACTGGCTGGTGCAGTGGGCGCCTGGATTACCACCGCCATCAGCCCGCAAGCGCTGCGCTGGATACTGGGCATTTCTTTTATTGCCATGGCAGCATGGACAATGATTCCCGATAAGATAGATGAAGAAGAAGCGCCGCTGGGCAGAAAATTCGGCGTCTTCGGCGCGACCCTGGTGACCTTTTTCCTGGCGGAAATGGGCGATAAAACGCAATTGGCAACAGTCGCACTGGCGGCCAAAAGCGCTTTTCCGATTGAAGTGGTCATTGGCACAACCCTGGGCATGATGATTGCAGACGTACCCGCGGTGATCCTGGGCAAACAGCTGGGCCAGCGTGTGTCCATGAAGCTGGTACACACGATCGCAGCCTGTATTTTCCTGGTGCTGGGCATTGCCACCCTGCTTGGCGCCGGGTCCGGCTGGGGCTTCTGACGCTGTAACGCAAATGCTCAGTTTTACGCTATAAGCGGCGGATGATAAGATTGTCGCTGATCTGTGGCGACAAGTGGCGAGCATGGATCAGTTCAGACTGACGCATGCCCGCCTCAATTTCATTTGCGATAGAGTTGCTTCGGACACCCAAACAAACACGCACGACAATAAACAGAGCGCGACATCGCCATCTCCACCACACATAC
>DATGQC010000124.1:0-11047 GCA_035304425.1 Advenella sp. | reverse complement strand
CTGCCCGTATTGCGGCACAGTATACCGCCTCAAAGAAGGCGAGAAAGTGCATGGGCACTAAAAGTACCGCTGCGCCCAAGCGCGCGGTCTTCGCCAGCCCCGAGGAGGTTGAACAGGCCTTCTATGAAGCGCTGCGCCTGGGCGATGTCATGCGCGTCATGCATACCTGGGCCGACGATGAAGAAACCGTTTGCATTCATCCGGGCGGCGAGCGCCTGACCGGCACCAGCGCTATCCAGGCGTCCTGGCAGGAGCTGCTCACCAGCGGCCCGCTCCATATTCATGCCCATCATCCTGTGGTCATTACCTATGGCATGACCGTCATACACATTCTGATCGAGGAAGTGCAGGCCAATACCCCGCGCGGCAATCGGGAACTGCTGTTTTATGCAACCAATGTGTACCATAAAGGTCGCACCGGATGGCATCTGGTCCACCATCATTCAGCGCCCGCCCCGTCAGATGTTCTGCTGTCTGAAATGCACGACATTCCCAATCTGCTGCATTAAACCCATTGGTAACACCGTCCTGCCGTCCACGGCCGCAACGGACCGGCACGCTGCATCCCGCCCCTGGCAGAGCCACGCTCTCCGCCTGATATTTCATCTGCACTTCTCAAAACAAGCACTGGACCAGCTGTGACTGCCCGACTCATCTTTGACCCCTGCCCCTCTCCGAACTGGCAATGCGAGGGCCATATCCAGACGATTGCCGCCATGAAGTGGGGACGTCGCCCCCACCAACGGTTCGTGCGCCAGCGACTGGAAACAGCCGATGGCGATTTTCTGGATATCGACTGGGCCGGGCCGCAAGCACATACCCAGTGCCAATTCAACGAACAGGCTTTGGTGATTTTTCACGGTCTGGAAGGCAGCAGCCAAAGCCATTATGCCCAGGCGATCGGCTCATACTTCGTGGAACGCGGGTGGATGGTCGCCGTGGCGCATTTTCGCGGTTGCTCGGGCGAGCCGAACCGGCTGGCCCGCTCCTATTTCTCCGGCGACTCCCAGGACATTGACTTCATTCTGAGCCAGTTACGGCGCCAGCTACCCCAGGCGCAATGGCATGCGGCGGGCATTTCCCTGGGGGGCAATGCCCTGCTCAAATATACAGGAGAACAAGCGCAACAGCTGAGCTGGCTCAATGCCGTGGCAGGCATTTCCGTACCGGTAGACCTGGTGGCTACCGGCATGCGGCTGCAAACCAGCCTGATGGGGCGTTATGTATACACCCCCCATTTCCTGGCCTCCATGCGCGGCAAGCTACAGCAAAAAGCCAGCGCCTTTCCTCGCGCGGTCAACTGGAACAAAGCCCTGCTGGCACGCACCCTGCTTGAGTTTGATGATGCCTATACCGGGCCGGTGCACGGCTATCGCAGCGCGCTGGATTACTGGTCGCGCTGTTCAAGCCAGTATTATCTGCCGGGCATTCGGGTGCCGACGCTGCTATTGATAGCACGCAATGATCCCTTTATTCCCGAAGCCAGCCTGCCCGGACCTGACCAGGCCAGCGATGACGTATTGCTGCACTATCCATGCAGCGGCGGTCATGCCGGCTTTGCCAGCGGCTCGGGACGCGGCGAGCTGACATGGCTGCCACGCCGGATCGAGCAGTTTTTCACGCAGAACCGATAACGCTGTCGCGCGCGCCTGTGCAGGCCTGCAGCGTACTGCCGGGGCGCATTGCCGGGCATCTCCTGGCGGCGTGCGCCGCAAACAGGACCGTGGTTGCCTCAGATCGACCAGACGCCGCAGCCGCAGGGTCACACGGCCTTGAATTGCTGCTGCGCCAGGCGCATTTCGCGCATCTGCCTGCCGGTTTTCTGCCGCCCCTTGGCCGACAGACGCATCATGGTGCTCAGGGCGAACAGCAGGCCAAAGGTTTCAACCATTGCCGCCGGAATCCACATGGTCAGGCCGCCAATGCTCTGATCGGTAATCGCCGACATGGGCAGCGCCCGCCCGCAAAGGTCGAAGAGCGGATAAATATCGGTGGTGGTAAACGTGATAACGGCGCCCACGATCATTTGCGGCAACATGGTGATGATGGGAGACAGAATGCGGGCACCCGGCGACAATACGGCAGGCGACCCTGAAGCAATGGTCCATTGAAAGAATCGACCAACCCGTGTTTTGGCCGTGAGCACAGGCGCGACATAAGGACGACGGTCCAGGATCAGGTTCCAGTACATGAAGCCGCTGAACACCACCGACCAGTTCATGAGCCGGTACAGCCGCCAGTCGAGCATGGAATAAAACTGGATGGTCGGCAGCAGCCAGAACAGCACCAGAAAAACGAACAGGAACGGCACCAGAATTTTATTGGTCAGCACACCGGTAATGAAGCGACCAGAAAAACTGCGACGATAATCGCGCAGCCAGACGCGTGCGCGCAACGGAAGGCCGGCACGCATAACCTGCCCGGGATAAGCGCCCATAATGAGCAAAGGCCCCAGGTGATGCAACACCAGATGCTGGATGCGGTGAATGAAAAACATACGTTCGGCGTAATAGTCAACGTGCGTATGCAACGATAGATAAAGCACGACAAAACCCGACCAGAACAGAAGCTGTCGCGCAAGCGTCACGCGATGCACGCGTGTGCCACGCAAGAACAGCCAGCCGGCAAGGAGAAACAGGGCAATCAGCGTAGGAGAAAACTCCCAGGGGGCAAGCCAGTGCATCAAGTCCAGATCCATCGAATAAAACCTCTTGAAGATATCGGCGCCGTATCACAAACGGCATCCCGTTCACTAGCAGGTCATGTGCAGGCAGGTGACATGCGCCACAACCATGGACAGGGTAAACATGGAAACCATGCCTGCAATCAGCAAATTGAGCAGCGCCATGAGTCCTGGCGGCACGCCCGACGGTTTGCGCCTTAGCTGATTGACATTATAATGCGCGTCGAATTTTTCATCGGAGCGCAGACAGTAGACAGCAGACTCGATGAAACCTGCCCAAAGCGGAATGAACAGAAAGAAAAACGGTATAGAGTCCCACCACACGGGCTGGGTGAACGACCACGCCAGCATTGCCAGACTGAACAGCGTAATGACAGGTGCAATAGGGCGTTTCAGATACCAGCCCTGCAGACCCAGCACGCCAAAAAAACAGGCCAGAAACCCGGCAACGGTTTTGGAACGAAAATGGTTTGCAGGCCGGGCCCGCCACAACAGATTCAACATTTCTGATTCAACATTTGCTCTATGTCAGGCACGCTGCCAACTTTGAAGGCTATATTGTACGACACGCGGACGCACAGGTGCGTGCGCCGGATTTTTTCAGGCAAAAGGGTAAAATAGCAGCATGAAAAATATTGATTTCGATATTGCAATCATCGGCGCCGGCCCCGTAGGTCTGGCGCTGGCCTGTGCGCTGGACAAACTACCCGTCAGGCCAACCGTCGCCCTGTTCCAGGCCGACCATCCGGTCATGCATAACCCGACCCGGGATACCCGCGTGCTGGCGCTCAACCACGGCAGCCGGGTCTTTCTGGAACAATTGCAGGGCTGGCCCGGCCAATACGCGAGCATTGAAACCGTGCATGTCTCGCAAAAGGGTCGTCTGGGGCGAACGCTCATTACCCATACCGATTTTGACGTTCCTGCGCTGGGCTATGTGGTCCCCTATCGCGCGGTTCATGCCAGCCTGCAGCAGAACGTGAACAACGGGCACACCTTGCGCCTGGCCGGCGCCCCGGCTGCGGTAGCCAATGAACCAGACAACGCCTCAGCCAGCGTCAGCCAGGACGGCAAAACCTATCGGGCGCGTATTGTGGTGCAATGCGACGGCGCAAAGCCCGATACGCAACTGCGCGACTACAATCAGCATGCCGTCATTACCTCGGCCCGCGCCGCCCTGCCCAGACCTGGCTCGGCCTGGGAACGCTTTACCCGCGAAGGTCCGTTGGCGGTCCTGCCGCACCCGGTCTTTGCCGACGCCCAGTCGATCGTGTGGTGCACCAGCCCGGCGCGTGCACGCGAGCTGCTGGCGGCAGACGACACCGGCTTTTCACAGGCGCTCACCGATCATTTCGGCGACCGCCTGGGGCCCTTTTCCGTACTGGAGCAGCGCCATATTTTCCCCCTGGCGCTCAGCGTGGCCAGGAACACCGTCCATGGCCGCGTAGTGACCATAGGCAACGCAGCCCAGGCGCTGCATCCGGTGGCGGGCCAGGGCCTTAATCTCGGATTGCGCGATGTTGCGGGACTGTTGCGTGCATTGCAACCCTGGCTCGTCGACCCCGCCCAGAATCCCGGGCCGGCACTGGCCGCCTTTGCCGGCTCGCGTCGTGCCGATCGCGGCATCACCCGTCAACTGACCGATTTCATGCCGCGAATTTTCACCACCGGCCATCCGCTAATCGAACATGCTTGCGGGCTGTCTTTGCTGGCGCTGGACCTGGCCCCGCCCCTGCGGCGACCGCTGGCCCGTCACCTGTTGCAAGGTTATCGCAATTAGGGCAGCGGCTTTCCCATCCCCGCTGTCCAACCCTGGTTAAAATGTGTCCATGCAAATCGGTAACTGGTCCCTTCCCAATCCTGTCTTTGTTGCTCCCATGGCGGGCGTGACAGACAGGCCCTTTCGTCAACTGTGCAAACAGTTGGGAGCGGGCTATGCCGTATCCGAAATGGCAGCCAGCAATCCGGCATTGTGGGAAAGCGTCAAAACCTCCAGAAGACTGAACCATGACGGCGAGATCGATCCGATCGCGGTACAGATTGCCGGCGCCGATCCGGCCATGCTGGCAGAGGCCGCCGTATTCAATATTGGCAAGGGCGCGCGCATCATCGATATCAATATGGGCTGCCCGGTGAAGAAAGTGTGTCATGTCGCCTCGGGTTCGGCGCTGCTGCGCGACGAAGACCTGGTGGCGCGCATTCTGGAAACAGTCGTGGCGGCTTGCCGACCCTTTGACGTGCCGGTCACGCTCAAGACGCGCACCGGCTGGGACCGGCAAAGCCGCAATGCCTTGCGCATTGCCCGGCTGGCGGAAAACGCGGGTATTGCGGCGCTGACCCTGCATGGGCGCACCCGCTGTGATTTATACACAGGTCAGGCCGAATACGATACGATCGCCGCAGTCAAGGCGGCCATTGCCATTCCCGTGATCGCCAACGGCGATATCACCGATCCGGTCAAGGCAAGGCATGTCCTGGATTACACCGGCGCCGACGCCATCATGGTGGGCCGCGCTGCTCAGGGAAATCCGTGGATATTTCGCGAAATCAATCATTATCTGCAAACCGGAACCTTTCTGCCGCCGCCATCGTGGGAACATATGCGCGATGTGTTGCTAGCCCATCTTGACCACCACTATGGATTCTATGGTGAATACACCGGCGTGCGTACGGCCCGCAAGCATATCGGCTGGTATATAAGCAGTCTTCCCGATGCAGAATTGTTTCGACAACAAATGAATCGCCTCGAAAGCTGTCAGGAGCAGTACAATGCAGTCAATCAGTGGTTCACCAAGCTGGTCAACGAATCGGCGCCGCGGGTTCCACAAGCTGCAGTCCATTAAGTCAGAACAACAAAAACTTCCCCAACACCGCCATTATGAACAACACACAAGATCTTCAGGAATGTGTACGCACAAACCTTGAACTTTATTTTAAAGAATTGGGCGACGGCGAAGCCGGCAACCTTTGGAACATGGTCACAAGTTGCGTAGAGAAGCCGCTGCTTGAAGTGGTCATGCACAAAGCCGGGCATAACCAGTCGCGTGCCGCAGACATGCTGGGCATTACCCGCAACACATTGCGCAAAAAACTGATTTCTCATCATTTACTGTAATTATTCTCTCATGACTATCAAGACCGCTTTGCTTTCCGTATCGGATAAAACCGGTATCGTGGACTTCGCCCGTGCGCTTCACGGCCGGGGTGTAAAACTTCTGTCAACCGGCGGCACCGCGGCGCTGCTGAAAAAAGAAGGGCTGGACGTAACCGAAGTTGCTGAACACACCCAATCTCCCGAAATTCTCGATGGCCGGGTCAAGACGCTGCACCCGCGTATTCACGGCGGGCTGCTGGCGCGCCGCGACAGCCAGGCGCACCTGGACACGCTGAAAACACACAACATCGATCCCATCGATCTGTTAGTGGTCAACCTGTACCCCTTTCGCGAAACCATCGCCAAGGCCGGCTGCACTTTTGCCGATGCAGTTGAAAATATTGATATCGGCGGCCCTGCCATGCTGCGCGCTGCTGCGAAAAACCACGGCACGCGCGAAGGCGGCGTGACGGTTGTGATTGACCCCTCCGATTACGACGCCGTGTTGCGCGAGCTTGACGAACAGGGCGGCACATCCTACGGCTTGCGTCTGTCGCTGGCCAAAAAAGTGTACGCGCATACCGCAGCTTATGATGGCGCCATTGCCAACTATCTGAGCGCGATCACCGAAACCGAACCGGAACAGGAAAAAGAACCGGCCCGCCAGAGCTGGCCAGAGAACCTGACCATTCAATTGCGTCAGCATCAGGCGCTGCGTTATGGCGAGAATCCGCACCAGTCCGCCGCTTTCTATCTGGACGCCAGCGTCCCGACCGGCCTACTGGGCAACTATGTCCAGTTGCAGGGTAAGGAACTGTCCTATAACAACATTGCCGATGCCGACGCAGCCTGGGAATGCGTGCGCACCTTTGCCGAGCCCGCCTGCGTGATCGTCAAGCACGCCAATCCTTGCGGCGTGGCTGTTGCCCAGGATGCGGCCGGCGCCTATCGCAAAGCATTCAAGACGGACCCGACGTCTGCGTTTGGCGGCATCATCGCTTTCAATCGCATCGTTGATGAAGCGACCGCGCAGGCCGTGAGCGAGCAGTTTGTCGAAGTCCTGCTCGCCCCTGAATACACACCTGATGCGTTGGTGTTGCTGGCCGGCAAGAAAAATGTCCGCGTGCTGACCGTTGCCCTGGGCGACGGTCAGAACCCCTTTGACGTCAAACGTGTCGGTGGCGGCTGGCTGGTGCAGAACCCGGATCACAAACCGCTGACTGCGGCCGACTGCAAAGTGGTTACACGCAAGCAACCCACGGCGCAGCAGATGGACGATCTGCTGTTTGCCTGGAATGTCGCCCAGTTTGTCAAATCCAACGCCATTGTTTTCTGCCGCGAAGGCATGACGTACGGCGTGGGCGCCGGCCAGATGAGCCGTATCGATTCCGCCCGTATTGCTTCGATCAAGGCTGAAAACGCCGGCCTCTCGCTGCAGAATACGGCGGCAGCGTCCGATGCGTTCTTCCCGTTTCGCGATGGGCTGGATGTCATCGTCAAGGCAGGCGCCGATTGCGTCATTCAACCAGGCGGCAGCATGCGCGATGATGAAGTGATCGCCGCAGCCGATGAGCACGGCATTGCCATGGTACTGACGGGCACCCGGCACTTCCGCCATTAATTGCAGTTGTGATAATGCCCCGGCCTGTGCCGGGGCAACTCCAGGGAGTCATTGATGTTGCGGATTCTTGGCATTGACCCGGGCCTGCGCCGCACCGGATTTGGCGTAATCGACGCTGCCGGCATGCGTATTTCCTACGTGGGCAGCGGCACCATCGTGGTCCCTTCGGATATTCCCCTTCACGAACGCCTTAAAGTTATTCTCGATAGCATCCGCGAGGTGGTCGATACCTATTCTCCCACCGAATCGGCGCTGGAAAAAGTTTTCGTCAATACCAATCCCGCTTCCACTCTGCTGCTGGGCCAGGCCCGTGGCGCGGCCATGTGTGCGCTGGCAGACCGGCACCTGGACGTGACCGAATACACCGCCCTGCAAGTCAAAAAAGCCGTGGTTGGCAATGGTCATGCGCAAAAAGAACAAGTTCAACATATGGTGCAGCGCCTGCTGACACTCAACAGCCTGCCCGCCCCCGATTCGGCCGATGCACTGGCCTGCGCCATCTGCCACGCGCACGCCGCGCCGCTGGCGACACGTTTGACCGGCAAGGATCTGGTCCTGGGCGCTCGGCGTGGCCGCAGCCGCTTGCGCGCCGGACGACTGATCGACTAACTCGTATACTGCCGCCGAACGACAACCTTGCGTCCAGCTCTGACGCAACCCCGGTTTGCGGCGTATGAGCGTTTCCGATCGCACGGTTTGAGCACCAGCATCCCGTCTGCTCCCTCTACCTGGCGTCCGGTGTTGCCAAGAGTCGCAGCCACATTTGCACACGCGCGACCGGGCCGGCTGTCGCACTTGCGATACTGCCCGGCTTTTTCAAGCGACAAGCGTCAAGGTTGTGTACCATAGCTCTTTGACTTTTTCTGATGAACCCTGCATTAACCAGGGTCTGTGGAGTTCCTGATGATCGGACGACTAACCGGCCTGCTGATTGAAAAACAACCGCCGGGCCTGTGCCTGGATGTCAATGGCGTGGGCTACGATATTGATGTGCCCATGAGCACTTTCTATGACCTGCCCGAAGCGGGCGCCAAGGTCACGCTGTTTACCCACCTGGCCATCCGCGACGATGCGCATGTCCTGTATGGGTTTTTGAGACAGGACGAGCGCGCCACCTTCAGGGCACTGATCAAGGTCACCGGCATTGGCGCACGCACAGCACTGGCTGTACTTTCGGGCATGAGCAGCGCTGACCTGTCGGCAGCCATTGCCCAGCAGGACACCGCCCTCCTCACCCGGATCCCGGGCATCGGCAAGAAAACCGCAGAGCGCCTGCTACTGGAGTTGCGTGGCAAGCTCGATGCCATTGCACCGGCCACGCCTGCCGCTACGGGCCAGAACGACGTGCTCAACGCACTGCTGGCGCTTGGCTATTCTGATCGCGAAGCGCGGGCAACCGTCAAATCATTGCCGGCTGGTCTGGATGTTTCCGAAGGCATCCGCGCCGCGCTCAAGGTCCTGTCCAGCTAGCCATCGATCGACCGCGCCCATGCTGCGGGCCCAACCATCTCAGGTCCGCTTTACCGCCGGTTCACTTGACTGCCGGTTCACTGGACTGGCCTATTGGCCGTGTGCGCGGCCACATCATGTACATCGGCCCCTCTGTCCGGCTCGGCACACCGTGCAGCAGGCGCACGACTGCCGCAATGGCTGCAACTTGCAGCCTCGACCTATCCTCATCTCCTGCAACAGCGCTCCTGCAACAGCGCTCACACCGCCCCCGCCGGCACGACATCAATGCCGGCCCTTACCGGGCCATCCAGCGTTGCGGTTGCGCGTCTGCCTTATTTGCCTAGGGTTTGCACTAGTCGCAATCGAATTGCGCTGTGCGCTGCAAATATTGCCGTAAAGTTACCCGATAATTTTATTTCTACCTATAACACCCACTTTGGGGAGGCAATAAGATGCGCGCTCACTGGATCAAGAGAACGCTGGCGGCCAGCCTGCTGTCAGCCATTGTCATGGCGCCAGCCATGGCAGAACAGACACTGAAAATGGCTTACGCCCTATCCAAGACGTCCCACTATGGCGTCGCAGCAGACGCCTTTGAACAATCCCTGGCGCAAAGCACCAATGGCCAGTTTAAGGTCCAGCAGTTCCCCAACAGCGCGCTGGGCGGTGAAAGGGAAGTCATCGAAGGGCTGCAACTGGGCACCATTGACGCGGCCGTCGTATCTACCGGCGCAACCCTCAATTTTGTTCCTGAAACCGGGGTTATCGATATCCCCTTCCTGTTTCGCGACCTGGCTCATGCCCGCAAGGTGCTGGATGGCCCGATCGGCCAGAAGCTGCTGGCCGATTTCCCCGCCAAAGGTTTAATCGCGCTTGCGTGGGGTGAACAGGGCTTTCGTCATCTGACCAACAATGTGCGCCCGGTCAAGACACCGGCCGACCTGAAGGGTCTGAAAATCCGCACAACGGAAAACCCGATTCATATCACCGCCTTTCGCAAAATCGGCATGCTGCCCACCCCCATGGCCTGGCCCGAAGTGGCCACCGCCTTGCAACAAGGCACCATTGACGGCCAGGAAAATCCGATTTCGGTGATCGTATCGGCCAAGCTTTCGCAGATGCAGAAATACTTGTCGCTGACAGCGCACGTTTATGGCCCTGCCCTGGTCCTGGTCTCCCCATCGGTTTACGAAGGGCTGTCCGATGAGGACAAAACCAAATTCAAAGAAGCCGGCCTGGCGGCAGCCAAGGCCATGCGTGCGTTTGTCGACGAGGTGGAAACCAGTGGCGTGGAAACGCTCAAAAAAGAAGGCATGCAGGTGCAAGACACAGTTGACCACGATGCCTTCGTCAAGGCGGTGGAACCGGTGTATCCCGAGTTCTATAAAAAATTCGGCAAGGAACTGGTCGAATCCATCCGCAATACCAAGTGATTCGTTGTCCGATTCCGGAGGCCTGCATGAACACATTGACACGCTTGCTGGACAGCACCCTGTTTCGTTTGATTTCCGTCATTGCCCAGCTGTTCCTGGTGTCAGCGGTGTGCGCCTCTTTTTACCAGGTGATCGCGCGCTTTATCCTGCAGGAACCATCGGACTGGAGTGAGGGCTGGACCCGCACGGCCATGATCTGGCTGGTTCTGCTGGGCGTGGTGCTGGCCTGCCGCCAGGGCGCCATGCTCAAAGTAGAAATGCTTCACTCCTTGCTCAAGGCGCCCTGGCAACGCCGTCTGGAACATCTGGTCATGCTCATCATGGCAGGTTTTTTCGGACTGATGACCTGGATCGGCGTGCTCATGACTTACCGAGTGCGCTTTCAGACCATTCCCAGCCTGGGCATCTCCATTTCCTGGATTTACGCCGCCATTCCTGTCGGAATGGCGCTGGCCCTGCTGGCGGTCATTGTCCATTGGGCCAATGCAAGAAAGGAATCCCAGGAAGAAGACCTGACGCTACTGTAACGATCATGACGTTGATGCCGGATGCAAGCTGCCTGCAACACTGAAAACACGCGGGCACCTTGCCGGCTTCGAGCATCGTAGTCCGGATGCAGACTCGCATCGGTCAGCTGTACAACGGCTGTGGTTGCAGGCCATGCTCCGTTTTTTGCTCCGCCCTTATATCTACCGCCCTCGAGACAGATTATGTCGCAATTGATGATTTTATCCATGCTGGTCTGCTTTGCACTGACCATCCCG
>DATGQC010000123.1:0-7868 GCA_035304425.1 Advenella sp. | reverse complement strand
CTTCGCTGACGTCACCCGACAATGCTCCCCCGGACACCAGTATGCGGGGCGCTTTGTGCTGGAAATAGAGTTCGGCTGCGGTGTCCACGCGGGCGATCTTTGAATCGGGTTCCAGCGGCTCAAACCAGTTGATGCGATTATTGGCCGTGGCGCCGCCCAGTACAACGATGGCCTGGGCTACCGGATATTGCGCAGCAGGTCGGTGCGGGTAGGTGTTTTCAAGAATGCCGCCAAAGATAATGGAGGTGATGGGCAGAGACCAAATCAGTACCCACAGTATGCCGGCAAAAATAAGCGACAGCCCGCTACGTCTGAAGCGAATCAGGCATAGCACGAACCCCAGGACCATCAGAAAAATACACAGGTTCAGGGGGACAACAAGATTGATCAGTGAGCTGAACATGTTCTATTCGTTCCGCAATAATTGATTGACTGTGTCCAGTACATCGGCGACCGATGGCCAGTGCCCGTATTCACCCAGCAGGCGCGCGCGGGGCGTCCACGGACGGGTACGAGTGGGGTTGGTGACCCCGATCAGGGTAAGTTGCGGCGTTTCGGTCAGTGCGGCCAGATGAGCCACACCCGAATCGTTGCAGATTACCAGGCTGCACTGCCGCAGCAATGCGACAAAGGCGGCAAGATCCAGTGCGGGAAGCACTGTTGCGCTTGGCGCATTGGCCCGGGCCTGCGCAAGCTCATTGGGCGGCGGCGACATGACAACAGTATAACCTTGTGCCTGCAGCTGACGAGTCAGGCTGTCAAAGTGCGGCCACACCTTGTTCTTGCCCTTATGTGCTCCGGTAGCGGTTGGCGCGATCAGTATCGGCGCGCCGGGTCCTGCTGCCGACAATGCCGCTTGCGCCTTCGCGATGGCGTCTGCGCTTGAGGGCAAATACAGGCTGTCTGCCGGTTGCGCGGCCAGCGTCATGCCCCAGCGCGCAAAGGCCTGGCGGGTAAGCCAATACCAGGATTGCACGGCATGCAGCGTTTGCGATGGCTTGGCAAAGCCCCACTTGAGCAGCAATGAGCGGCCATCGTCCCGGTAACCTGCGCAAGGCAGCCCCGCCAGGCGAAAAGCCAGCGCACTGGTCAGCGAATCGGGCAGCAGCAGCCCCACGCTGCGTCCTGTACCGGGATGGGCGCGACGATGGGCTTTGATGCGTCGGCGATCTTCGCGCCACTGGCCGTTTAGCGCCAGAAACTGCAGGCCGGGCATGTCCGCCACCAGGGCCTGGGCCCACGGCTTGCCGCAGGCCACGATAGTCAGGCCACTGGCAAGGGCTGCCTCGATTGCGGGCCTGGACATGCAAACGTCACCGATCCAGTTTGGCAGTCGGATGTAAACACGTTCTAGGTTTTTCATGCTCCGGATTTTAGCGTGGTTTTTATGTTGCCGCGGCAAACTTCTCCCCATGATCCAGCCAAACAGACACGCAAGGGCGGTCTAAACCGGTAAAATCCCCGGGATGAACAGTAAGAAAATGACAGTATAAGGTACCCAGATTGGATAACTCTTTCAAAAGCGGTAGCCGCAAAACCGTATTTCGACGTATTTACACTAGAGTCGGCGACTACTGGCAGGCCCTGGTCGCAGCGCTGGTGCTGGTATCGGTGGCCGCAGTCACCCAGCCTGCGCTGGCCTATATTATGAAACCGCTGCTTGACGAGGGTTTCAATGGCGCCAAGCCACACTATATCTGGTCCATTCCGCTCACCGTCGTAGGATTGTTCCTGGTGCGGGGCATCCTGAACTTTCTGAGCGATTACCTGCTGGCCTGGATCGCCAATAATATGCTGCTGGGTATTCGCAAGGACATGTTTGAAAAGTTGCTGGGCATGCCCGATGGTGAATTCCAGAAGGGCGACACGGGCAGGCTGATGAATCGCTTCACCATTGATGCCGGCAATATCACAGACTACGCCACAGAAGTTTGCATCATTCTGGTGCGTGACGGAGCGGTGGTCATTGCCTTGTTGGCCATGTTGTTGTATCTGTCATGGCAGTTGACGCTGATTATCTTCATTATCATGCCTATTTCCGTGATCACCACAAGGATATTCATCAAGCGGTTGCGGCGCATCAATATGAAGACCGTGGATATCAATGCGGAACTCACCCGGGTCGTCAAGGAATCCATCGAAGGCCAGCGCGTGGTCAAACTGTTCAACGGCTACAATTTTGAGCGCAGTCGATTCCTGTCGGTCAATAGCGGGCTGCGCCGTTTTGCCATGCGTTCGGCCATTGCCAGTGCCGCCATGACGCCCATCACCCAGCTGAGCATCGCGTTTGCAGTGGGTATTGTCATTGCCACCGCGCTATACCAGGGCAGCACCGGCGCTTTGACGGTCGGCTCATTTGCCGCGTTCCTCACCGCCCTGGCGCAAATCTTTGATCCGGTCAAGCGCCTGACCAACGTGGCTGCGCGCATGCAGAAAATGCTGGTGGCTGCCGACAGCGTGTTCACATTGATTGACAGCAACCAGGAAAACGATACCGGCACAAAAATCCTGGATTCCGGCAAACTGGGCAGTATCTCGTTCGAAAACGTCAGCTTTCGTTTCCCCGATGCCAGCAGCGACACGCTGAGCGACATTTCCTTTACCGTCAATCGCGGAGAAACCATTGCATTCGTTGGCCGTTCAGGCAGTGGGAAAACCACACTGGTCAACATGATCCCGCGATTTGTCGATCCGGTCGGCGGGCAGATTACGATAGACGGCACCAATATTGCCGATTACACGCTGGAGAGCCTGCGCTCGCAATTGTCGCTGGTGAGCCAGAGTGTGGTGCTGTTCGAAGGCACCATGGCCCAGAACGTGGCTTACGGTTTTTTTGGCGACACCAATGAGGAACGGATACGGGAAGCGCTGGCTTCAGCCAATTTGCTCGATTATGTCAATTCGTTGCCACAGGGGCTGGATACGCCCATCGGAGAGAACGGCGCCTGGCTCTCGGGCGGACAGCGTCAGCGTCTGGCCATTGCGCGCGCCCTGATCAAGAATGCGCCTATTCTGATTCTTGACGAAGCAACCTCGGCGCTGGATAACGAGTCCGAAAGGCAGGTTCAGGCGTCGCTGGAAACGCTGATGCAAGGGCGCACCACATTTGTGATTGCCCATCGTCTTTCCACTGTGCAGAACGCCGATCGCATTCTCGTGCTGGATCGGGGGCGCATTGTAGAGCAGGGAAATCATACCGAGCTCTTGAAAAATAGCGGCTTGTACGCATCTTTGTATAACATGCAGTTTCGCGACAGCTGATGGTGCTTGAATTAGCCGTGCCGTCTTGCGTATCATACTGATTCCATTATCTATATTTGTATTTTGAGAAATATTATGACCCAATCCTCTCCCAGCCAGGGCGCTTTCTGGGGATATGAACATCCCGAGGTGAAAGGGCCCAATGCATTGATGTTTTTTACCTGGGATCTGTCCAAAACCATCGAACAGGCATTCAAGGATGCAAACGATGACAACATCAATGACTTTCTGGACACTGCCCAGACCTCGATTGATGCCCTGTTGCAAAAGTATATTGAAATCGAAGCGGATCCGGCCACGTTCGATGGTCAGAGTATCCGGCTACGCTTTGAGCAGAGTGAAGAAAGCAATACCCCGCTGATTGCTCTGGAAACCTCGCCTCATCTAGAGGACCGGATCATCAAGATGCAGGCTCGGGTGCAACCTGGCCATAGCTGACCGGCCGCGCGGTCGGTCCTGATCAGATCAGCACGATATCGTACATTTCCTGGGAATACCGGTTGTCCACTTCAAGGGTAACCGGTTTGCCGATAAAGTCTCCCAGTGTGGCCAGGTACTGGCTTTCTTCTTCTAAAAACAGATCAATCACCCCTTGGGAGGCAATCAGCCGGAATTCCCGCGGATTGAACTGTCTGGCTTCCCTTAGAATTTCACGCAGAATGTTGTAACACATGGTCTGCGGCGTCTGGATCTGACCACGAGAGTCGCAGGTCGGGCAGGGCTCGCACAGTTGGTGAGACAGCGAGTCGCGGGTGCGTTTACGCGTCATTTCCACCAATCCCAGTGCCGAGAACCCGTTGGTGGTGGTTTTGGTTCGGTCCCGGCTCAGGGCTTTCTGCAATTCGGCCAGCACCGCGTCCTGATGGTCCTTATTGTCCATATCAATAAAGTCGATAATGATAATGCCGCCAAGATTGCGAATACGCAACTGGCGGGCAATGGCGTGCGCCGCTTCCAGATTGGTCTTGAAAATGGTGTCGTGAAAGCTGCGTCCGCCGACAAAGCCGCCCGTGTTCACATCAATACTGGTCAGCGCTTCGGTCTGATCGATAATCAGGTAACCGCCTGACTTCAGGTCTACCCGACGCGAGAGGGCAGATTTGATCTCTTCGTCTACATTGGCCGTGTCAAAGAGTGGCCGCTCGCCGTGATAGTGATTGATTTTGTTGGAAATGCCTGGCGTATATATATCGGCCCAGGTCTGCAGCGTTTGCACCGTCACGCGCGAATCGATCTCGATGGATTCGGTTTCGGGGCTGACCATGTCCCGCAATACCCGCTGCGCCAGCGTCAGGTCTTCATAAAGCAGGGAAGGCGCCGCCTGGGTCATGACGGCGGCCTGGATCATGGACCAGCGGCGGGCCAGGTATTCCTGGTCGCGGGCGATTTCATCGTCGCTTGCGCCTTCGGCCTGGGTACGAATAATATAGCCGCCTTTCTCATTCGCTGGCATATGGGCCATCACCCGTTCTTTCAGGCTGTTGCGCTCTTCTTCAGACTCGATTTTCTGAGAAATGCCGAT
The DNA here is from genome assembly GCA_035304425.1 of Advenella sp. Classification (GTDB taxonomy): domain Bacteria; phylum Pseudomonadota; class Gammaproteobacteria; order Burkholderiales; family Burkholderiaceae_B; genus Advenella. The sequence continues at coordinate 3,085 of DATGQC010000123.1, read as the reverse complement.
ATGATTGTCATATGGTAAATACACCAGCATGCGGCCGGCGATACTGATCTGGTTCGACAATCGCGCTCCCTTGTTGCCCAACGGGTCTTTGATCACCTGCACCAGTAGTGTTTGTCCTTCAAACAACAGCTTTTCTATTTGCGTGTAAGGAATGCCGGTATTGCGCACAGCGCGGTTTTCGCGCAGGTCTGCAATATGGATGAACGCTGCGCGTTCCAGCCCGATGTCGACGAATGCGCTTTGCATGCCGGGCAGCACTCGCACGACCCGGCCCAGATATATATTGCCGACTTTGCCGCGCTGTCGTGTGCGCTCAAGATGAATCTCCTGAACGACGCCGTGTTCTATCAGGGCAACGCGGGTTTCAAACGGTGTAACGTTGATCAGAATGTGTCCACTCATATTATTTTCGTCTGCTACGGTTTCGTGGTTGGTGCTGTCAGCTTAGCATGAGATGTCTGCGCAAAGCGGCGGCCGGCACACAGCGGTTCATGATAAACAGTATCATAATGCATTGGATCAGGTTCGTATTTCAGACAAGGACAAGTGTCGTGAGTGATAGCAATATAAAAATGGACAACCCGCAACAATCGGAGCAGGCGGCGCATCCGGATGACAGGGGTTATATTTCCACCCGGATCCGCCAGCGCATTCGCCAGGCCGGCGCCCGCTTTCATGCCAATGACAATATCGCCCGTTTTATCGAGCCCGGCGAGCTTGAGCTGCTGCAGCAGGAAGTGCAGGAAAAAATGCAGGCGGTGCTCTCCAGCCTGGTCATCGACACCGAGAGCGATCACAACACCAATGAAACCGCCAAGCGGGTGGCAAAGATGTATGTGCGGGAAGTGTTCGCGGGTCGCTATATCGACGCACCTCAGGTCACTGAATTTCCCAATATCGAGAAGCTCAATGAGCTGCTGATTGTGGGACCGATTCAGGTGCGCAGCGCCTGCTCACATCATTTGTGCCCCATCATGGGAAAAGTCTGGATCGGCATCATGCCCAACGAGCATTCCAATCTCATTGGCCTGTCAAAATATGCAAGACTCGTTGCCTGGCTGATGGAACGCCCGCAAATCCAGGAAGAAGCCGTCAAGCACATAGCAGATTTGTTGATGAAAAAAGTCAACCCTGATGGCCTGGCAGTGGTTATGGATGCCGATCATTTTTGCATGCAATGGCGCGGCGTCAGAGACATGGAATCGCGCATGATCAATAGTGTCATGCGCGGGTCCTTTCTGAATGACTCGGATCTGCGTCGGGAATTTCTATCGTTGATCAAGGCGCGTTAACACTCATGCCTGGCGCCGCTGCGGCGGTGTACGCCAGGCGTGTCCGGCGGCCTCTGGCGTTCGCTCAGATCGCAGCGGACTGGTTGGGGTGGCAGGCCGCGATCGGGCGTCCTTGAAATCAGCAAAAGAGCGATGAAGACAATACAATGATAGTGAAGAGACGGAAGCGACGTTTATCCGGCCGTTTTTTAGGGCAGACGCGGTTGTGTCAGGTTCATTGTATCTGCGTCGCTCTGCTTGGCCTCATTGGGGGGCAAACGGGTCGGGCCCAGCCTGTGCAAGAAATTGCGCAAGTCGTTCCAACTGCCAGCAAGCTTTACAACGTCAGGCATCATGACATGATCTGGCAGACCCACCAGTACCGTGTGTTTGTTGCCACCCCACGCTCAGCGCCCACCGACAAGCGCCTGCCTGCAGCGCTATATGTGCTCGATGGCAATGCCCAATTTCCGCTGGCAGTCAATGCCATTGATGAAAAATGGACTGCGATGTCAGGCAAAGCGCAGTTGTCTGCAAGCTTGCCCGTTATCGTCGGCTTGGGATATCCCGAGGCAAAGGCATATCCACTTGCGCAGCGTACCCGGGACTACACTTACGCGGCACCCGGAGAGGCATTTGCGGCCGGAGGTGGGGCAGCAAATTTCTACGATTTTGTCAGTAGCCAGGTTATTCCCTATATAGAGAAGCAGTACGCGACCGATCCGAAGCATCAGATACTTTCAGGTCACTCTTTCGGCGGCCTGTTTGCACTTTATGTATTACTTAAGCACCCGGGCACATTTGACCAATATGTCATAGGCAGTCCTTCCTTATGGTGGGGGAATGGCGCCATTATGAACAATGCGCAGACACTCGCGGCTCAACGGGGGACGGGTGGTATGTTTGTTCGTGATTCTGCTGGTATAGATACTGCTGTTATAGATAGGGGTGCTATAGATAAGGGCGCTATAGATAAGGGGACGTTTCCCTATAACGATAAGGGCAGGTTGTCTGTCACGATTTTGCAGGGTGAATATGAGGAAAATCCCAGGGCCGATCCCAATATCACCCCAGAGCGGATGGCCCGGATCCAAAAGCGTAATAACAATAAGCAGATGACCGCGCGTCAATTGGATCCCTGGCTACGCGAGCGTGGTGTCGATAGTCAATTTATGCTGGTGGCCCGAGGCAATCATGGTAGCGTAATTCCGGCAATGATCGACGTCGCAGTGCAGCGGGCGCTGGAAAACCACGCCGGGCAAGAAAACAAGACTGAATGAAATACCCCAGGCCAGGGGGACGAGGAGCAGAACGCAGACAGCGAACTGCATAGGGTGTTCACCTAACCTGCAGGTTTGCTTGCCGGCGACATCCACATGATCGCTGGTTTTTCGGTATTTTTACTAAAAAGCGTAAAAAAGGCGGTCAATCGTCGGTACGTGCTGCGCGAAGATGCCTTGTCATAGCCAAAACGGCAGTGCCAGGGCCCCAAAAAGTGGTGTCAGGCGCGATTTATTGCTCATAGTTGCCATAGCGCGTTTTGGCTGTTGTTGCATTTTTGCTGCAAAAACCCCGCGATGGATGCGGGGTGTTAAGAATAATAAAAACTGTGGCAAAAAAGCGAAACTGAATCAAATCATGCGCTTAGGGTAATTACGGATCCAAAAAGGGGCGGGGTGGTAAAAGTATTTTGAGAATGAGGCTTGCCAAGGGTCAAATGGCTTGCTATAGTTTCGATCTTTCCTGCTTCACACACAACGCAGGACAGCTTAAGAAGGGTACCGCAGTGGCGGCAAATTCTTTAGGTAAATCAA
>DATGQC010000122.1:0-5032 GCA_035304425.1 Advenella sp. | reverse complement strand
CCGATTCCATATCCTGGCGAATCAGCGACATTTCGGAGATTTCCTGCGGGGTGTAGACGCGGTCATTGGTGATAATGCTTGGGCTGCCTACCCAGGCGAAGTCGACATAGTCAAGAGGAAACTGTTCCAGCAAGGGGGATTTGAATTCATTGTGCAGAAAGGCCATATCCAACTGGCCTTTGAGCAGGTTCTGCAGCAACTCTGCTGCCATTCCTGTTTTGGGACTGACTGTCAATTTGGGAAAGAGAATGCGCAGTTGGGCAATCAGGTCGGGAAGCCAGGTCATTGCCGTTATTTCAGTAATGCCCAGGCGCAATATGCCTGAAAACGTGTGATGACCCTTGAGTTTCATGAGCATCACATCGCGCTGCGTCAGCAGCTCGGAGGCCAGCTCCATCATTTCCTGGCCTTTGGGCGTCAGCGCCGCCTTGTGGCCGCTGCGGTCAAAAATGCTGACATCGAAATCCGATTCGAGCTCCTGAATGCGCTTGGTAATCGCCGATTGCGTTGTGTTCAGGCGTTGGGCCGCGCTGGCAAAACTGCCAAGCTGCACCACCCAGTAAAGGGCTTCGATTTGTTTGAATGTAAGCATGGCGACTGAGGATTGGGTTGTATGGACACAATATGTTCGGCGGCCGCAAACATGCAGACGGGAGATACACATTGATTCCCAAAAAGAATCACTATTATCGATCAATATTATTTTTTTTCAAGTTCAATGATTGCTGCTTTGGGTGTCCGTAATGGTTTGTTATCGCCTGGCAGCAATAGCCGATATAACGCAACAACGAATCGTGGCCGATGGCCACCCAATCAAGGAGATCATTTTATGAAAACGAGCACGAAACTCAGGCGCCTGTGTCTGCCTGCCTTAGCCGGTGCGCTGCTGTGTATCGCTGCGCCTGCATCGGTCCATGCTGCGGCGTTTCCGGAACACGCGATCAAGCTCGTGGTGCCCTGGTCGCCTGGGGGCGCAACCGATGTGCTGGGTCGTATTTTGGCCAAGGGGCTGACGGCGCAGCTGAAGCAGACCGTGGTTGTGGAAAACAAGGCAGGGGCCGGCGGCAATATCGGTACAAGCGCCTTTGTACGTGAGAAAGCGGACGGCTATTCGCTGTTGGTGGCGACCAGTTCGACCAATGCGGCCAACCCGCATTTATACAAGCGACTGGGCTTTGATGCGCAAAAGGACTTTGCGCCGATTGCATTTGTGGCCAATATTCCCAATGTACTGGAAGTGCCCAGGGGCTCGCGCTTTGCTTCAGCGGCTGATCTGCTTAAATTCGCTAAAGCAAACCCGGGTCAGCTCAATTACGGGTCGGCTGGCGTGGGTTCGTCCCAGCATCTAGCCACCTCGCTGCTGCAGCACATAACGGGCGCCCGTTTTACACATATTCCCTACAAGGGCAGTGGTCCTGCAGTGAGCGATCTGCTGGGCAAGCGGCTTGATTTCATGATTGATACCGGATCCATGGCGCAGGTCAAGGGCGGCAATCTGACCGCACTGGCCGTGGCGTCGACAAAGCGCATTCCTTTTCTGCCCGATGTGCCGACATTCGAGGAGGCAGGCATCAAGGGTATGGTCGCCTCTGCCTGGTATGGTATTGTGGCGCCGGCCGGCACGCCTGCCGATGTCGTTGATATTCTGAATAAGGCCGTTAATAATGCGCTGCAAGATCCGCAAACCCGCGCCCAGCTCGAAGGGATGGGCGCGCAGGTGGTGGAAGGAGACAATACAGCGGCCGATTTTGGCGCGTTCATTCAGTCCGAAATAACGCGTTACGCCGATCTGGTGAAAATGTCAGGCGCAAAACCTGAATAATTGTCGGTGTGCCCGGGCGCTGTTCAGGAACAGCGCCCGGCAGCCATGTTCAACGGTGCGGTCAAGCGCCGGCAGCGCCGTCATGCTGCTCGCTTTGATAGGCGTCGCCAGCCTGCAGCATGCTCGCAATGTCGTCTTCGCCAAAGCCGGCCTCGGCCAGAATTTGTCTTGTGTGCTCGCCGATATGCGGGGCATGGTGGCGCAGCGTTGGTGAAAAACCGGTCATGCTGACCGGTACATTGAGATGCCGTATCGTTCCCTGTGTGGGATGCTGTCGCTTTTGGACCAGGCCCACATCTGCAATGTGCGGATCCGACAGCAGGGAAGAAATGGTATGGCATGGCATGCAGGGGATGTCGTACTGCGTGAGCCGGTCCAGCCAGTATTGCGTGCTGTGTTTGGCCATCTCCTGGGCGCGCAGTGCAAAAAACTCGGCAATATGATCTATTCTGCTGAGCGCCTGGTTAAAGCGCGAATCGTACTTCAGTTGCGGCCGGTCCATGGCATCGAACAGCGCCAGTACCTGAGCATCGGTATTGGTCGTGACACAGATATATCCGTCGCTGGTCCTGACCGGGCGGGCGTTTTCGTCCAGCAGACGCTTGTCGCCGCTGGGCGAGATCGGGGGATCGAACGACTCGCCGTACAGATGCTCGCTGAGCACCAGTGTGGCATAACTTTCAAACATCGGGACTTCAATCTCGCGCGGACCGGGATCCCGGCTTTGCGCGTATAGTGCGACCATAATGGCATTGGCTACCATCAGCGCAGCCGTTCTGTCCACCACAACGTATGGCACATAGCGCGGCTCGTTGCCGTTCCGGGCAAACAGCGACGCCAGCGCCGTCGCGCCCTGCAATATAGAATCATAGGCAGGGCGATTGGCGTAGCGCCCCTGGCTGCCGAAGCCGACAATGTTGCAGTAAATCAGATCGGGATTGAGACGGCTGAGGGCGCCGAAGGAAATGCCCAGACGAGCCATGGCGTCTGGCCGCATATTATGAATGACGATACGCGATTGCGCCGCAAGCCTCATGAACGCAGACTTGCCCTGTTCTGTTTTCAGGTTCACGCAAATGCTGCGTTTGTTACGGTTCATGTGCATGAACTTGCCCGACATGCCGGGCGTAGGGGAATGGCCGGAGATCCAGCGGATGATGTCGCCCGATTGCTGCTCCAGCTTGATGACGTCTGCGCCGTAGTCCGCCAGCGTCTGCGTGGCATAGGGGCCTACAACGGCTGAGGTCAGGTCCAGAATGCGTATGCCCGCAAGCGGCAACGGAGGTGGCGGTTTTTTATCCATGGGCGTGGCCCTGGCCCGACCCTGCGGGCGGTAGTGCTGACAGCGTCATGTTCGTCATTCCTCCTGAATCAATATAGTTATAAATAGCAACCTAATATGGTTGATAAATGAAACTATATCATGTTTGGGAAGATGCCGCGACGGGGTCGTGCCCTTTTGTTCTGTGTCTGGCAAAAGCCAGGCCAGTCGCGTGTGCCAGCCCAGGAGCGGCAAGGCTCATTGCCAGGGATGTGGCCCCAAGCGGGGCTTCCGGCGGATGCCTGGTGCTTACGATTGACGATCCGGCGTATCGGGAACGCCTTTTTTGTGCCCTGGATGCAGGTCCATCAGGATTTTTGTGCGAAAAATCAGCTTGTCGATAATCACGTCAAACTGTTCTTTTTCCTGCGCTGTCAGGACATCAAGTATTTCATTGTTCCTGCGCAGAGCGATAGGAAACGCGCTGGCGTAGAGCTGTTCCCCTTCTTCCGAGAGCGAGAGCTGGATGCTGCGACCGTCGCTGTCGCTGCTTTTACGCCGGATCAGCCCGCGCTCTGACAGACTGGCCACTGCCTTGCTGGCGCGGCTTTTGTCAATGTTTGCTTCCTTTGCCAGCGTTTTCAGCGACATGGGAGCAAAGGCGGCCAGCAGGCCGATAAAGCGCCAGCTTTGCTTATCCAGGCCGAACAGGTCCTGATTGATGGATTCGGCCAGCGTGCTGCTTAAAAACGCCAATCGGTTCAGGCGATACGAAAACAGTTCTTTAATGTTTTCTGGTTGCTTCATGGTGATCATCGTCTTTATGTTTCCAATGTATTGAATCATGCGGGATATGATAAAAAAAATCAACAAAAATAGTTGAATAAAGAAACTATATGGTTTACGATCTGCATAATGGTTGAAAAAATCAACTAGTTTGTCCTCGTTCATGTCTGGTTCCTGTCTGGCAAGGCATATCCGGCAACGCTTTCTTTCTACTTATTGTTCTCAGGTCGACACTGCATGAAAACCCGTATCACCCAAATGTTGAATATTGACTATCCGATTATCCAGGCCGGCATGAGCTGGGCGTCTTCCTGTGCGGCGTTGCCAATCGCGGTCTCTAATGCGGGCGGGCTGGGCATGATTGCGGCCGGCCCGATGTATGAGCAGGATTTTCGCAAGGTGCTGCAAGCGGTTCGCGCAGGCACCACTAAGCCCTTTGCGGTCAATATCCCGCTGTACCGCCCTGGCGCCCAGGCTTTCCTGGATATGGCCTATGAGTTCCGGGTGCCTGTCATTTTCGCCTCGCAGGGCGGCCCTAAAGCACACCTGTCGCGCTTCCGCGAAATCGGGACAAAATGGGTCCATGTGGTGTCTACCCTGGAGCATGCGGGCAAGGCCGCTGCGGCCGGTGTTGACGCCCTGGCCGTGGTGGGCGCCGAGGCCGGCGGGCATCCGCCAGCCAATGAAGTGAGCTCACTGGTGATCGTGCGCAAGGCCGTCCGGGATTTTGCGTTGCCAATCGTGGGGGGAGGAGGGGTTGCCGACGGCTATGGCATTGCCGCCATGCTTGCGCTGGGTGCGGATGCCGTGCAACTGGGAACCCGGTTTCTGATGACGGATGAAGCCAGCGTCCATGACGCTTACAAGGCTGCAGCGCTGGCAACGGGCGTGGACGGCACCGACCTGGTCGGTCGCAAGGGGTTGCCGGTCAGAATGATTCGCAATGATTTCGCTGCGCATATGCGGCAAATGGATCAGTCGGCTTGCGACAAACACGCATACGAAGCTGAATTTCGAAAAAGCACGTTGCGGCAGGCGGCGCTGGACGGCGATGTGGCGTGGGGCAAAGTAGAGCTTGGTCAATCGGCCGGGCTGGTCGACCGCATTGTGCCGGTCAGCCTGCTCATGCAGCAGCTGGTCGCTGAACTGAATGACGCGCGGCG
>DATGQC010000121.1:0-2280 GCA_035304425.1 Advenella sp. | reverse complement strand
CCGCTTCCCCCAATGTCTGGAACGGCGCTTCCCACAGTTGCTGTTTCATGATGCGCACAGAACGAGGCGAGACGTTGTTGCCAAGATGAAGCGCAAGTTCCCGGGCTGTCTTCATCAGGGAATCGGCGGGAACAACCCGGTTGACCAGGCCAATTTTGAGCGCTTCCTGCGCGTCGATTTTGCGTGAGGTCAGCAGCAAATCGGTCGCATGAGCATGACCGACAATGCGCGGGAGTATCCAGGCGATGCCATGTTCGGCAATCAGGCCACGCTGGGCAAAGGCAGTGGCAAATACTGCCTTATCCGTAGCGAGCCGAAAATCGCTGTAGAGCGCCATGATGAGTCCGAGTCCGGCTGCCGCGCCATTAATGGCGCTGATAATCGGTTTGGGGGCGGCAGGGAAATAGGAATACCGTGTCTGATAGTCTGCACGACGATTCATGTCGTAGGGACGCATCCATTCTTCGGCCCGGATATCTTCGGGTGGCAACACTTCCAGTTCGTCCATGTCCATGCCCGCGCAAAATGCACGGCCCGCGCCGGTCAGTATGATGGCTCGCACGGCGCTGTCACGGCCGGCAGTTTCGACGGCAGCGCGCAATTCCGCCTCCATGACCTTGGTCAGCGCGTTCATGCGTTCCGGTCGATTCAGCGTAATGGTGGCGATGGCGTCGTCGACGGTGTAGTTCAATGTTTCATATGTCATGATCAGGATATGTCTTCAGAGAGTGATTCGAGAAAGGGTGCGGGAAGCTGGATAGCGACGGGTTCCAGAAATTCCTGTATGCCGTGACGACCGTTTTCGCGTCCGATGCCGGATTTTCCAAAGCCGCCGAAAGGCGCAGCCGGATTAAAGGGTGCCCCGTTGATGTCGACCTGCCCGGCACGGATACGGCGCGCCACAGCCAGCGTATCGGCAGTGACGGGGCCCCAGACAGCGCCGGCCAGTCCATATTCGGTGCCATTGGCCAGCGCGATGCCGTCTTCGATATCGTCATAGCACATGATGCACAGGACCGGACCGAATACTTCTTCCATTGCGATTGTCATAGCAGGCGTGATGTCCGAGAGCGCGGTTGCAGGGATGAAAAAACCATGCTCTGGAACCGGCTGTTTCTCACCCACGTAACGTGCGCCAGCGGCCACGGCGTGGTCAATCATGGCCTGCACTTTTTCGCGCTGCTGTCCGGAAACCAGAGGACCGAGCCGCGTTGCAGTGTCTGCCGGGTCTCCCATGCGATAACTGCCAATGAGGTCTTGCACAAGCTGTTCAACTTGTGGCAGTGCATCGCGTTGTACCAACAGGCGTGTGATGGACGAACAGGTCTGTCCGGAGTTGAGCATGCAACTGGCCAGGGTGGCCTTGACGGCTGTCGGCAGGTCGGCGCCGGGCAACACGAGCGCGGCCGACTTGCCACCCAATTCCAGGGCCATGCGCTTGATCTGGCTGCCGGCGACGGCCGCAATATGGCGGCCTGCCCGTGTGGAGCCGGTGAAGGAGACCATATCGATATCAGGGTGGGAGATCAGCAATTGTCCGACGTCAGGGCCGCTGCCATATACCAGATTGAACACGCCAGGCGGCAACCCAGCCTGCTCAATTGCCTCAGCCAGCAGGGCAGCGCTGGTTGGTGCGATTTCAGAGGGCTTCAATACGACCGTGCAGCCGGCCAGCAGCGCCGGTGCGACCTTGCCGGTAATTTGGTGCAACGGATAGTTCCATGGGGTAATGCAGGCCACCACGCCGACCGGGACGTGCTGCACCAGGGAATGGCCCAAGCGTGTTTCCCAGGGCATGTCAGCCGCAAGATCAGCATAGTTATTCCATGCCGCGATCGGTGCGCCAACCTGGATACGCGCAGCCAATTTGCGTGGCATTCCCACCTCGCGGGAGATGGCAGTGGTCAGCGCCTCGGCTTTGTCCGCCAGCGCGGCAGCCACCCGGCGCACCGCAGCGATGCGTTCGGCCAGGGGTGTGGTGGACCACCCGATCCATGCGGCGCGTGCTGCTGCAACCGCATGGTGTACATCATCATGAGACGCAGAACGATAACTGGCAAAAACGACTTCAGTAAAGCTATCTGTCACCGGGAGCGCCTGCTCGCCGTTGGCAGTCGTCATGACGCCGTCTATGAATAAATGAGTTTGTTTAAGCATAGGTAATCAATCCTTTTGGGGGTGGCCCGAGGCGGAAGAAGCGCGCCGGGAAATGAACGCGCGCATAGCCTGTTGCGGTTCCCCGCTGGCATAGCATTCAAGCTGATAGCGGATTCCGAGATC
>DATGQC010000120.1:0-4725 GCA_035304425.1 Advenella sp. | reverse complement strand
CGATTTCATCAACCATGGATCCTCAGCGCCTGCTATTTTCAATCGGCAAAACTCCTGAGATACGCTTTCATCGCCTCGGCAACGGCGATCGGCTGCTCCGGCAGCAGTGCATGACCTGCATCGGCAATAGTTACCGTCGTTACCCGTTGCGCCCCCAGATCCTGGCTAAGCTGCCAGCCCGCTTCTTTCGGCGCAAAAGCGTCTTCCAGCGCACGAACATCCAGGATCCTGGCGTTACCTGCACCCCACCAACTGTCGATCGGTGTCGCTGCTTTGGCTGCACGCTGGGCATTGGCCACTTCAGGATGCCAGCCATCGAGCCAGACTGAAGCATCACTCGCTTCGGCAAAAAACACTTTTTTTATCCAGCCCAGGCGCACGGCGGGATCCAGGCTTCGATCCATACAATGCGGCAAGCCGGCGCCAGGTCCTGGCGCGACCACCTTTGGCCCGGCAGCCAGAATCATCACCGCGCGGACAAGATCCGGACGGTCGACGGCGACGACACGGGCCGTCCAGTTGCCGAATGCATGTCCTGCAATAAAAGCCGGCCCACCTCCTTCGGCCTCGATGACCGAGACAATATCACGCCCAAAATCATGCAGTGTCAGCCCATCCATGCGTCCGGTACTTGCGCCGATACCCCGCGGGCTCGGACAGGCAACACGATAGCCGGCGTCAGCCAGCCGGGCCGCAACCAGCTCGAAGTCCTCTACATCCCGCCCCAGGGACGGCAACATGATAATAAGCGCACCTTTTCCCTGTACCCAATACGCAATGGAAATTTCTTCCTGCTGACCATCGTTTTCTTCAAAACGCGTCACGACTTTTTGGACGCGCGGGTGTGCACTGGCAATCGAATCATTCATAAATATCCGCTTGTGATCAAGATTGGTTTCCGATTTATTGGTTTCTTTATACATCTATCTATAGTTTCTTTATGAAACTATTTAAATAGATATTGAAAGTTATTTACAACTCAATTATAGTTGAAAAAAGCAACTATGTGCTTTCAAATGAAAAATAAATAGTTTGCTTTTGAAACCAAATCAACCGGTTCAGGAGAACCACAAAAACCTCTGAAGAGGAGACAAAATATGAGAAAAATTCTTCCATTCGCCTTACTCGCACTGACCTTGGGCGCTGTATTTTCGGCCCGGGCGCAACCTGCTGACGATTATCCGAATCGCACCATTCGCATCATCGTGCCGTATACGCCTGGCGCCATCAACGACATTCTGGCCCGGCGCATGGCGCAATACCTGGGTGAAGAACTCAAGCAAACCGTCATCGTGGAAAACAAGCCAGGCGCCGGCACCGCAATTGGCAGCGAGTTTGTCGCACGGGCGGCGCCAGATGGCTATACCCTGCTGCAAGCTGCAGCGGCCCACTCGATTCTTCCGTCACTGGTGAAAAAACTGCCGTTTGATCCACTCAAAAGCTTCGAATTCATTACGCTGGCCGCCACCTCCTCCTATGTGATGATCGCCACGCCAAAACTGCCGGCAAATAACGTGGCCGAATTTATTGCACTTGCCAAAAAAGAGCCAGGCAAATACGTCTATGCCTCTACCGGTAACGGCAGCTCCGCGCACCTGATGGGTGAAATGTTCAAAGAGCTGACCGGGGCCGATGTCATGCATGTCCCATACAAAGGTCTGGCCCAGGGACTGAACGATGTAGCCAGCGGACAGGTCCATGTGACCTTCGGCACCTATCCCGGCTCAATGGCGTATCTGAAACCCGGGCGCGTCAAGGCGCTGGGAACCACCGGCAAGCGCCGCATGTCATCGCTGCCCGATGTGCCGACGATTCAGGAAACCGTACCTGGCTATGATGCACAAGGCTGGTGGGGTTACCTGGCGCCTGCGGGAACGCCAACGCCCATTCTTCAGAAACTCAATACCGCCATCAATAAAATCATTCGCAACAAGTCGTTCAGCGATACCTTTACTTCCGAAGGCGTAGAAATGCTTGGCACCACGGGGGATGCCTTTAAGGCCCATGTAAAGCAGGAAATGCAGGTATGGGGGAAACTGGTCGAATCCGCACAAATCCGGACCAACTGATGAAACTTGCCGACTGGTCGCTGCACTTTTACCGCATCCCGTACGTTCACACCGTCCATTGGGCCAACGCAGTCGAAAATGAAGGCGTGTATTCCTTGCTGACCCTGCGTAACGAACAGGGCCAGGCCGGCTATGCCGAAGGCACACTCAAGAGCACGTGGTCCGGCGTATCGCCCGCCATGCTGCAAGCTGCCTTTTGCGACATCCTGATGCCGCAGTTGACCGGCACCGACCTGAGTGATGCTCAGGCCGTAGCCGCAGCGCTCGCGCCCATTCCTGAAAACCGACTTGCCAAGGGCATGATCGAAACCGCCGCCCAGCTATTGCGTGCTGCCGCCCATCAACAGCCTTACTGGCGCTTTGCACAGGGGCTATCCGCAGTTGAGGTTGCCTGGACACTGACGCGGCAATCCCCCGCGCAAATGCTAGCGCAAGCCCTTGAGCATTACACCCGCCACGGCATCTGCAGTTTTAAAGTCAAGGGGGGACAAGGAATTGAAACCGATATTGCGGTGCTTCGCGCCTTGCACGACAACCTGCCTGCCCACTGCCGGTATGTTGTGGACGCCAACAGCCACTACACTCCCGCCGAAACGCCGCGCTATCTGGAACAATTGGCCGCGTGCGGCGTTGAATACGCAGAAGATCCCTGTCCACTGGAATCGATCTCATTGTTCGAATCCCTGCAACGACAGTCGCCATTGCCGATTTTGATTGATCGCGCCTGTACCACTGAACAGGACGCAGAACGCTTTTTGCAAGCCGGCGCCCTGGCGCTGAGTACCAAGCCCGGCCGGATCGGCATGGGAGAAGCACAACGCATCCGCCAACGGGCCGCCCGGCACGGCGCCAAAACCACAGTCGGCATTTACGCGGAAAGCGCGCTCGGCACCCTGATCAATCTGCAATGGGCTGCCTGTTGCCCAGCCGGGCTCAATGCATTTGCGGCCGAACAAACCTTCTATCTAGGCCTTGCAGCCAATCCGTTAAGGCACGCACTGACGCTTGAAGGCGGCACGATCCAACTGCCGGAACAGCCGTTGAATGAGGGTGCGTTTGACCTGGCAGGCATTTCATTCAGGCCGGATTGACCATCCGCACGCGCCTGCTCCAGGCCGCCACCTTGTCAGTATCAAAAATCCAGCGCAAACCGACTTGCGAGCGCAAGATGCGGGGGCCTTCATGCCCTAAGCGCGGTACGACTTCGAACGTATGCGACACAGGCAGTTCTCCGTACAAATCGACAAGATGATCACGATAGGCCAGGCAGCGATCCAGCCGATTACGCCCCTGCAACATGGCAGCCGGGCTGCAGTCCAGGTGGTTATCCGTCTGGTCATCGTGCTCCCCGACCAGGTACACCACCTCTTTACTCGCATAGTCGCTCCGGATCCGCTCTGCACCGATCGCCCTGACATACGTATTGGCATGCTGCAAACCATACTTATAATGATCATAATCGGGACAACGCAGAACCGTCTGCCCGCAAGGCTCGCCGAAGGCGCCGGCCGGCCCGAAACCAGAGCGCGCACGATTCAAATACAGATAAGAGGACGGTCCTACCACGATGTGACGCAGGCCAATGCCGCGCATTTTTGCCAGACTGGCGCCGCGACCGACTGCGGCGTACCGCTGCACAAATTGCGCGCCCGCAGAATGCCCCACGAGGACGATTTGCGCCAGCGCAGGAAACTGATCCCGGCACAGAAGCTGGCGGATTAAAGCATCAAGGACCGAAAAAGAGCTTACCCCGCCCTTGCGTGATGTGTTTCCCTGTTTCCAGGCGTGCGAGCGCCAGGTCAGCGTGCTTGCCTCAAGCCCCCATTGAAAGGCCTGCTTGCGCACCAAAAATTGCGGCGCCAGCAGCAGCGTCTGTTCCTGTACCGCTGGACCTGCCCGACGCGCAGCCCGCGCCAGGGCCTTCCAATAGCGATAGCCGTCCCGCTCAACGCCGTGCACAACCAGAACCGCGCGACGAATATCGGGCAAGGTTTCGTTCAGGGAATGATCGCAGATATAGGTGCAGGCCTTATCATTGTCTAACCATAAGTAACGCAAATACCTCAAATCCAAAGCGTGCGGCAGGTTCAAATCCTGTTCCTATGTAATAAAGACCGACGTAACAACGTGCGTCAGCCGGCAAGTTCCATCAAGTTGTAGCATTTCATTAAGCCAATATGGGCATTCTTACTTATTTTTAATCCAACCCTTGTCTAATTCTCAACCAGCCTTTCATCCATATTGCTATCTTGGAATCTCCCAGGCAATTATCCAGGAATTTCCATGAATCATCTGAATCTGCATCAGCGGCTGTCACAGAGCAAAGCAGCTTACACAACCCGACACATTAACCTATCGGAAGCCGCCGGCTTAATCACCACGGCTGAACCCCAGCCTGGCGACCTCGTGCTCGCGAAGGTCAGCAAGATAGGCCACCACAAGGCGCTGGAGCTGCGCGACGGGCGGCGCTCCAGCTTATTTGTCGGCGATGAAATTGTGGTGGCCTATGGCCATCGTTATGCCCCCGATCAGTTTGAAGCGGAAATCCGCAACGACCTTGATCCATGTGATCTGGTCGCTGCCGGCGGGATCGCCTCCAGCGTGCTGTCACGCAGCGTAAAAACCGGCATCGCAACACGTATCGCGCCAATCGGAC
>DATGQC010000119.1:0-11244 GCA_035304425.1 Advenella sp. | reverse complement strand
GGAGGGTCAAAGCACTTTCGTCAAGTTCCACTGGCGTCCCAAACTTGGGTTGCAGTCCACCGTGTGGGATGAAGCCGTCAAGCTGGCAGGCGCCGATCCGGATTTTCATCGCCGTGATTTTTTCGAAGCGATTCAGAATGGCGATTTCCCAGAGTGGGAGCTGGGGGTACAGCTATTTACCCAGGAACAGGCAGATGCATTCCCATTTGATCATCTGGATTCGACCAAACTGATTCCCGAAGAGCTGGTGCCATTGAAAATGATTGGTCGGATGGTATTGAATCGCTGGCCGGACAATTTCTTTGCCGAAACGGAGCAGGTGGCGTTCTGCCCGGCCAATATCGTCCCGGGTATTGATTTTTCCGAAGACCCCTTGTTGCAGGGAAGGTTGTTTTCCTATCTGGATACACAGTTGTCGCGACTGGGGAGCTCGAATTTTGCCCAGATTCCCGTCAATGCTCCTAAATGTCCGTTCCAGAACACGCAGCGCGACGGGCACATGCAGATGCAGCCGCAGAAAGGGCGAACGGCCTATGATCCGCAAAGTCTGGACCCTGACGCCACGCGCGCCAGTCTTAAAACCGGATTTCACAGCGCTGCAGTGCAGGCAGAGGGAGCCAAGTCCCGCATTCGTGCGGAAAGCTTTGCCGATCATTACAGCCAGGCGCGAATGTTTTACCGTAGTCAGTCCGATGTAGAACAAGCGCATCTGGCTTCGGCGCTGGTCTTTGAGCTGTCCAAGGTCGAGACCGAGCATGTTCGCCTGGCGGTCGTCAGCCAGCTGCGTACGGTAGATGAGAGCCTGGCTAAACGTGTTGCAGATGGGCTGGGGCTCAAATCGTTGCCGGCAGCAGTCAAACCGGTGGTGCCGGTTCAGGATCTGGCTTTGTCTCCTGCCTTGCGTATTATTGATCGGATGAAAAATACCCTGGAAGGGCGCGCCATTGGCATCTTGATTGCCGACGGCTCCAATAACGAGAGTATCAACGCGATGAAAAGCGCGCTGGACAAGGCCGGGGCGTCAGTAAAGCTGGTTGCGCAAAAACGCGGCGTGACACTTAAGGATGGCAGTTACGTGACTGCGGATGGTCAGCTTGCAGGCACACCATCGATCGTATTTGATGGCGTGGTCAGTATTCTGCCGATGGCCGAAGCGGAAAAGCTGGCGCAAGAGGCGGCCGCCGTCGACTGGTTCCGCGATGCCTTTGGTCATTTGAAAGCGATTGCCGCGTGCAAGGGGACGCACAAAATTCTGGAAGCAGCCGGCATCAAGCCCGATGCAGGCGTGGTCGCGCCGGAACAGGTTCAGGCGTTTATCAAGCTGGCTAAAACACGGCAATGGCAACGGGAGCCCACATTGCGGACATTAGCCTGATGGTCTGATCCCGTTCATGAAAACACCAGGAACGGGGCCGCTATGCCCCGGATCCTGGTGTCCGTCTGGTGTTCTGTGTAAGTGCTGTCAGGCCAGGGAGTCCCGATCGGTAGCCAGCGTCGGATCCTGGCCTTTTGCCTGCGTGACAGATGTGACGGCGGCCGGCGGCTCCAGCGTTTCCTGCAAGGTCCAGCCGCGGTCGGTATGGCGCAGCACGAAGTATACATTCTGATTGCGGGCTACCGGACCTGCCTCAAGACGTCGCACCCGTTCCGGGCGGTCCAGGTGCACCGCATACATAATGCGGATAAAAGTATC
This sequence comes from Advenella sp., assembly GCA_035304425.1. Classification (GTDB taxonomy): domain Bacteria; phylum Pseudomonadota; class Gammaproteobacteria; order Burkholderiales; family Burkholderiaceae_B; genus Advenella. The sequence continues at coordinate 9,551 of DATGQC010000119.1, read as the reverse complement.
GGCGTGCCGGGGTACTTGCCTGGCCGACTCCCATTCTTGCAATTGTGATTCACTGAGCGCCAGGCGTTTGCACAGCACAGCCGAAGTGATTTGCAGCTCCCTGCACAGATAACGAAACTCGACGCCGGACAGCGGTACGCTTTTTACGCAGAGGGCGCTGCAAATGGTTCTTTTAAGTCCCTGGGGATTATGGACGACGACGCTCCTGCCATTTCTGGTCTCCTTTATCCGATAACCATTGCTAAGCCAGACGTTCTGCAGGCCACCTTCGACAAATGGATGCATCTTCAATCCCGATCAGTCGCTTTTTTGAGTAAGTCTTTGGGAAAAGTATACAGGAGGTTAACCCTGATATGACAATTTGAAGACAGATTGTCTGCATCCGTCCTGCATCTTATTAATATTATTTATTTATCATTTAATCAAAATAATTAATTTAATTTTTCAATTGAAATTCAATAGAATGAATTCCAGGAGTGTTTTATGAGTCCAGGGAGGATAGATGCAAAGTCTGCTCATCGGCTGTGGCGCCGGCTTTTCAGGGGATCGTATTGATGCTGCCCAGGCAGTGGTCAGGACCCTGATCCGGCGCCGGCAGCCCGCTGTTCTTATTTTCGAGATGCTGGCCGAGCGCACGCTGGCCCTGGGGCAGTTAGCCAAAAACCAGAACCCCGAGCATGGCTACGAGCCATTGCTGCAGGATGTGCTGGCGCCCGTTTTGCACGATTGTATTGCGCACCATATTCCTATCGTCAGCAATTTCGGGGCCGCCAACCCTGTTGGGGCGGCCAAAGCGATTCAGGCATTGGCCATTGAACAGAATCTGGCCGATGTAAAAATTGCGGTCGTGGAAGGCGATGATATTCTTGCGAACGCCGATTTGTCCCGTCTGCAGGTTTGGGAAGGAGATCGTGAACTGGCCGCCGGCGCCACGGATCCGATCGCGGCCAATGTCTATTTGGGGGCCAGAGGCATTGCCGACGCCCTGGCTGATGGCGCGCAGATCGTGATTACGGGCAGAGTAGCTGATCCTGCACTCACGTTGGGGCCGGCCATGGCCCATTTCAATTGGGATTGGCGCGATTGGGACCGGCTGGCTGCAGCCACGCTGGCCGGGCATTTGCTTGAATGCGGTTCGCAGGTTACGGGGGGCTATTTTGCCGATCCGGGTTACAAGGATGTGCCGGACCTGGCGAATGTCGGATTTCCTATTGCGCAAATCTTTGAAGATGGACGGACCATCATCGGCAAGGCCGATCAGACCGGCGGGACGGTCAATCTGATGACGGTAAAAGAGCAAATGCTGTATGAAATCCATGACCCGACATGCTATATGACACCAGATGTCATTCTTGATATTTCGCAGGTGCAGATTCGTCAGATTGCAACGGATCAGGTGGAGGTCACCGGCGCCCGCGGCGCACCCAGGCCAGATACGCTCAAAGCCACGGTTTCGTTCATGGGCGATTGGTTCGGCGAAGGAGAAATTTCCTATGCCGGCCCCAATGCCGGGGAACGCGCCAAGCTGGCGGCGGACATACTGGGCGAGCGGGCCAGACTGCTGAAGGAACCATGCCGGTTCCGGCGCGATTTGCTTGGCGTGGTCAGTGTATTGGATTCGGATACAGCGACGCTGCGTGACCGTTTGTCGCTAGACCAGGTTACCGACGTGCGTCTGCGGCTGGCCGTTAATGCGCCAGATAAAAAGACTGTCGAACGGATGATGCATGAAGTCAACGCGCTGTACTGCTGCGGGCCGGCCGGCGGCGGGGGGGTGCGAACCAGCGTCAAAAGCAGTGTACGCACAGTGTCGTACCTGGTCCCCCGTGGCCTGGTGCACGAAAGCTGGCGTTATGTGACGGGAGAAGCACGATGAGCACGTGGATAAAATTGCACGACATTGCGCATGCAAGGGCAGGCGACAAGGGTAATCGCCTGAATATCAGTCTGATTCCGTATGACCCGGAGCACTGGCCGCTATTGCTGGAACAGGTCAGCGCGGAAAAGGTCAGGGCATGGTTTGCTCACCGTGGCGCGACACACGTTGCGCGCTACGAACTGCCCAACCTGAAGGCATTGAATTTTGTTATCGATAACGTGCTTGAAGGGGGCGTCAACAGCAGTCTGAATCTGGATAAACATGGAAAATCAAATTCGTTCCGGCTGCTTGATATGTCAATACAGATCGGAATTTAAAAAAGGAGACAGTCAATGACAATCAATTATTTCAAATCCAAAATAATCTTGGCGCTTGCCGGCATGACACTGGCGGCAGGCAGCGCTATGGCGGCGTATCCCGACCGGCCCATCACTTTCGTGGTGCCGTTTGGCGCGGGCAGTGGCACCGACAAGCTGGCAAGGGTGCTGGCCGAGGAAGTATCAAAGCAGGTGGGGCAGACCGTGGTGGTGGAAAACAAAGGTGGGGCCAGCGGCTTTATTGCCGCGCAGGACATTGCCCGGGCCAAACCGGACGGTTATCGCATTTTTGTGACTTCCAATACGACGCACGCCAGCAATTCCGCGCTTTTCAAGAAGCTACCGTATGATCCGGTAAAGGATTTTGCCCCCATCTCCAAGTTGGGCAATATTCCGTTGGTGCTGGTGGTAAACCCGCAAAGCATTCCGTCTAAAACCGTCCCGGAATTCATCGCGCATCTGAAGCAACATCCCGATAAAGTATTTTTCGGCAGTGGCAGCACGTCTGCGAGAATTGGCGGAGAATTGTTCAAAATCCTGACCGGCACCAGGATCAGCAATGTCGATTACAAAAGCAATCCGCAGGCTGTGGTGGACACCGTCGGCGGACAGATTCAGATGATGATTGCCGACGCGGCAACCACATTGCCTCTGGCGCGTGAGGGCAAGCTACGTGCGCTGGCCGTCTCGACCAGCAAGCGTACCGATATTGCGCCCGATTTACCGACATTGGCCGAAACCGGCGTAAAAGGATATGAGCTGGTGGCCTGGTTCGCTTCGTACGCACCTGCCGGCACCCCTGCTGAAGTGATCAAGACACTGAATCAGGCGTTCGTCAAAACCCTGAGCGATCCGAAAATTGTGAAAAATCTTCAGATTCAGGGTATTGAGGCCCAGGCCAGCACGCCGGAAGAACTGGCCGGCTTTCAGAAAGCCGAAACCGAAAAGTGGGTGGATATCGTCGCCAAGGCTGGTGTTGAAGTACGATAGTGGTTGTCGGGGCGGCTGCCGCAGGCGCTGCCCAATCAACTACCGGGCTACCTATTGCATTTGTGAACCTTTCGACCAAACACCTGAAGGCCTTCAAGGCCCTGGCTACTGAAAAGAATTTTACCAAGGCAGCCAGCCAGTGCCATCTGACTCAACCTGCGCTCAGCGTGCTGATCCAGAATCTGGAAGAGCAGGTAGGCGCCAAATTGTTTGAGCGCAATACGCGTAATGTCATGCTCACGCCCGAAGGGTTGCTGTTTGACGCGTTCGCAGACAAACTGCTGGACGATTTCGAGCACGCGCTCAGTGAGTTGCGAAAGCATGTGTCCAAGCAGGCGGGCCACGTGACGGTGGCTGTATTGCCGTCGGTCGCGGTGGGCAGTCTGATTCCTGCCGTCGCGCAATTTAACCGTGTCTACCCGGGCGTGTCGGTGGCTTTTATTGATGTGACGGCCGATGAGTGTCTGAATCTGGTCAGGACGCGCAAGGCTGATTTTGCCGTGACCTTCGTTGGCGAGCATCACCCGGAACTGATCAGTCAGCCGTTATGCTCCGATTCGTTCTATGTGGTATGTTCAACGGACCACCCGCTGGCCGCCAGGAAAAATCTGCGTCAGCAGGACATGCTGGCGTATCCTGTGATCCAGTTCGTACGCAGCACCAGCATTCGGCAACATCTGGATGCGTCGTTCTACCCTGAAAAACTCATCACCCATATGGAAGTGTCCAACTTGTCGACGGTGGCCGGTCTGGTGGCCAATAATATGGGTATTTCAATTGTGCCGGGTCTGTCTCTGTTTCTTTACACGAAGCCGGGCATTGCCGTTATTCCGCTGGAATTGAAAGTGCCGAACCGCATGATTTGCCTCGTGCAGGCGCGCGATCGGGTGCAGTCGGTTGCGGCACAGGCGTTGATGACGCATTTGAAAGAGACGATCCGGCCCTAGGAGTTTCCCTAGGATGGCGCCGCGTCAGCGTGTGTCTGCACCAGATTGGGGCGAGCGGTTTACCTCGGACCGGCGGTTTTGCCCGCAGGTTAACCCTTTGAAATATCAAAAGCTATTGCGCCTTAACGGCAAACAGAATGAATCCGCAGATATGTATATTCCTTTTAGGAATGAATAATCACGCATTAAATTCCCTTTAAGAAAAAAGACGGACTGGGCATGATGCTGGCATCAAGGAGTAAATACGATGACACAGCAAGACCTTTCGATCCAGATCAATCCGTCCGGCCCCGTACTTGAATCGGGCATTGCCGCTGCCCTGCAGCAGATAGTCACCCCGCATCTGAGTGATAATCTGCACCGCCAGGTCGGCGTTGTCGGACTCAAGCGTTACAACCGGACCGGGAAGCTGGTTGGAACCGCCATTACGGTCAAAACGCGTGCGGGTGACAATTTGTATATCTACAAGGCGATGACCATGCTTGAACCTGGTCACGTACTGGTCATCGATGCTGCTGGCGATGTCAGCAATGCCTGCATCGGCGAGATCATGAAGAAATATCTGCAGCAACGCGGCTGTGCGGGCATTATCGTCAATGGCGCCATTCGCGATGTGGCCGCTTTTGAGAACGACAGCTTTCCGTGTTATGCACGGGGCAACGTGCATCGCGGGCCATACAAAGAAGGTCCCGGGCAGATCAATGTGCCGGTCAGTATCGGTGGCCAGGTGATCGCGCCAGGCGATGTGGTTGTTGCCGATGAAGATGGCATTGTGTGTTTTCCTGCGGGGCAGGCCGAGGCGCTGATCGCCGCCGCCAGGGCGCATGCGGACAAAGAAGACAAAATCATGAATGAAATCGCGTCAGGCGTTAAAGAGCAAAGCTGGTTGCATCCGCTGCTGGCGGCCAAAGGATTAGCCTGACATGACGACGATGATGACAAGCCCGAATCCGCTGCTGGCGCAACGGATGCAACGTATCAAGGCCTCGCCAAGCATGGCTGCAAAAAAGAAAGTGGATACGCTAAGGGCGGCCGGCAAAGCGATTGTTGACTTTACGATCGGCGAGCCTGATCTGGCCACGCCCGAACATATCGCCGCAGCAGCAGTACAGGCAATCGGGCGCGGCGCAACCAAATACACGGCGTCTGCCGGCATCCCCGAGTTGCTGCAGGCTGTGGCGCAAAAATTTGAACGTGAAAACGGCCTTCACTACGCAATCGACCAGCTTATTGTGGGCGCCGGCGCCAAGCAGCTGATCTACACGGCGCTGGCCGCCACGTTGAACGAGGGCGATGAGGTAATCATTCCGGCGCCATACTGGGTGTCGTATCCCGACATGGTCGCGCTCAATGGCGGAACGCCCGTGACGCTTGCGAGCACGGCCGAATCAGGCTTGCGGATGTCGGCGACTGAGCTGGACAAGGCCATTACCGACAAAACCAAGTGGTTGCTGTTAAATAGCCCGAATAATCCGTCGGGCTCCACGTATACCGCTGAACAATTCCGTGAGATTGCGGCTGTCCTGGAGCGACACCCACAAGTCTATCTGATGATAGATGAAATATACGAACATTTCAGCTACGACGACGCGTATGTGTCGCTGGCCACTTACAGCGAAACATTGAGAGCGCGCACATTGGTGGTCAATGGCGTGTCCAAGGCGTATGCCATGACTGGCTGGCGTATTGGTTACGCCGCTGGTCCTGCATTCCTGATCAAAGCGATGACGACCCTGATATCGCAGACGACTTCGTGCGCCAGCGAGCCGAGTCAGCGCGCCGCAGTGGCGGCGCTGACGCAGGACCAGTCCTGCGTGCGAGAAGCCTGCCGCATTTTTCGTGACCGCCGTGATGTGATTGTGCCTTTGCTCAATGCGATCGAGGGCATCACTTGCGCAGTGCCGCAAGGCGCATTCTATGTATTTCCATGTGTCAGGGGGCTGCTGGGCAAACGCACACCCGATGGCAAAACCCTGGCGACGGATCTGGATGTTGTGCTTTACCTGCTGGATCATGCCGGCGTGGCGGTGCTTGACGGCACCGCCTATGGCACGCCGGGCTTTATAAGAATCAGCTTTGCCACCGATTTGGATACCATCAGAGAAGGGTGTGAAAAGATTGCATCTGCTTGCAGCCAACTTGTCTAACAATGAAATTTGCCGGGAAAGTCACCATGAAATTGAAAAACCTATTGACCATTTTGCCATTTGTCATGGCGTGCGCCAACGTGGCGCAGGCTGATGCGCTGAACACGATAAAAGAGCGGGGCACGCTGGTATGCGGCACGCTCGGAACGTCAGAACCTTTCAGTTTCCAGGATCCCAAGACGCGCCAGGTGGTTGGCTATGAGGTGGATCTGTGTAAGGAAATTGCCGACAGTATCGGCGTCAAGCTCGAGGTCAAAATGATTTCGGTGGCCGCGCGCATTCCCGAACTGGCCGCAGGTCGTGTCGACGTGGTTGCTGCCAATCTGGGCTGGTCTGCGGACCGCGCCAAGCAGATTGATTACAGTTACGCCGACTATGTCAGTCCGCAGAAGATACTGATTCGCCAGGCCGATGCCGACAAATTGAAAAAAAACGCCGATCTGTCGGGTAAGCGTGTCAGCGCCGTGAGTGGCTCATCTTCCGAAGCGGGCGCAAAACGCCTGATTCCGGATGTCACGACGGTTACATTCAAAGATCCGCCGACTGCGTTTGTTGCGCTTCAGCAGAAAAAAGTAGATGGCTTTGTCGGGTCCGAGTTGATGTTGCTCAAGTTCGAGCAAGGCGCGCAGAAAACACCGGTCAAGCTGACCATGATCGACGATCCGCTTTTTACCGAGCCATGGGGTCTTGGTGTGAAAAAAGGGGAGAAGGCGCTGCTTGGCAAAATCAATGAAACGATGGCAGGCCTTGAACAATCCGGAAAAGCGCAGCAGATATTCGATCGCTGGTTCGGTCCCCAGACCCAGTTTCATACCAAGCGGGTATTCAAGATGGAACAGATCAAAGGCTAGGACGCAGGCAGCCGGTATATGAACTACACATTGGATTTCGCTTCGCTGCTTGATGGCCAGTATCCGTGGCTGGTGATGCAGGGCGTGCTGACGACGTTGAAAATGACGCTGCTGGCCTGGCTGATCGCCTTCGGTTTTGGTAGTGTGCTGACCGTCGTGCGTACGCTCAATATTCGGGTGATCAATTACCTGATCGCGGTGTATGTCGCCTTTCATCGTAATGTGCCCATGCTGGTTCATATTCTGTTCTGGTATTTTGGTGTGGCCTCGATTGTCCCCCAGGCAATCAACGATGCGATCAATGTAATAGGCGGTGAGTTTTTTTATTCAACGATTGCCATCGGCCTGGTCACTGCTGCTTACGTGACCGAAGATTTGCGTAGCGCGATCCGTTCAATACCGGCAGGGCAAATGGAGGCTTCCAGAACGCTGGGTTTGAATTATCTGCAATCGATGCGCAAAGTAATCTTGCCGCAGGCATTTGTGGTCTCGATCCCTACGCTTACTAATCAGACTCTGCTGCTGTTCAAAAATACCAGTCTTGCCATGGCAATCGGCCTGATCGAGCTGACGGGCGCCGGCCGCGAGATCGAGTCGGCAACATTCAAGACGTTTGAAATTTATCTGATAGTCACGGTGATCTATCTGCTTATTTCGCTATGCCTGATGTTGCTCGGCGCAGGTCTGTCCAGAAAGGCCGCCTTCAGTGAAAAACGGTCTTAGGATGCAGCATGTTTGAAATACTTTCCGATAACTGGCTGTTACTGCTGGTTGGCCAGTATCCCCAGGGGCCGCTAGGCGGACTGGCTGCGACCATCGTGTTGGCCGTGCTCAGCCTGGTTTTTTCTTTTCCGCTGGGCATTGCGCTGGCGTTATGCCGGATCGGCTCGGTGCGGATTTTGTACTGGCCAGCCACAGCTGTGGTTTATGTGGTGCGTGGCCTGCCATTGATTATGTTCATATTCTGGGCATACTTCATGGTGCCTGTGATTATCAATCGACCGGTCGCGGGAACGACGACCATGGTGGTGGCCTTGGTGTTTTATGAGAGTGCCTACATCTCCGAGATTGTGCGCAGCGGCATTCAGGCCTTGCCGGCCGGACAGCTGGAAGCCGGACGCTCGCTGGGTCTGAGCTATTTCCAGAGCATGCGCAAAATCATTCTGCCGCAGGCCCTGTTCAATACGATCCCCAGCATTCTGAGCCAGTTTATTTCAACCGTCAAAGAGACGTCGCTGGGATTTGTAATCAGTGTGCATGAGCTGACCTTCGCCGCCACCCAGATCAACAATATATTGCTGACCCGTCCGTTTGAAGTATTTGGCCTGCTTGCACTGACTTACTTTTTTCTCAATCTGATCCTGGCGGGGCTGGTCAAAGTGGTGGAGACGCGAATTGAACACAGCCGTATTGCCTTTGAGGGGTAGGAGTTTCGAATGATTCAGTTTAACAATGTATCCAAGTGGTACGGCCAGTACCAGGCCTTGTGCGACGTGACAGCAAAGGTATCCCGGGGCGAAGTGCTGGTGGTATGCGGCCCTTCCGGTTCGGGCAAGTCTACGCTGATTCGCACGGTCAATCGGCTCGAGCCCATCCAGGCAGGGTCCATCATTGTCGATGAGCAAGACGTCAATGCCTGCAAATCAATAGACGAGTTGCGCAGTCATATCGGCTTTGTGTTTCAGCAGTTCAATCTGTTCCCTCATATGAGCGTGCGCGATAACCTGATGATGGCGCCGGTCATGCTAAAGCGCAGCAATAAAGCGGCTGCGCGTGATAAGGCCATGGCGCTACTGGAGCGAGTGGGTCTTGGCCACAAGGCGGATGCGTTTCCCGGACAGCTGTCAGGCGGACAACAGCAGCGTGTCGCTATTGCCCGGGCGCTGGCGATGAATCCCAAGATCATGCTGTTTGATGAGCCCACCAGCGCGCTGGACCCGGAGATGGTCAACGAAGTATTACTGGTGATGAAGTCGCTGGCTACGGAAGGCATGACAATGATTTGCGTCACCCACGAGATGAATTTCGCCCGGGATGTTGCCGATACTGTCTGGTTCATGGACGCCGGCGCCATTGTGGAACAGGCGCCGCCGGCCGAGTTTTTTACCCGGGCCCGGACCGGGCGCGCTCGCAAGTTTCTGGCCGATATCAGGCATTGATGCCGCTGCCGTAAGGAATGCCGAAATTGCAGACGTCCTTGGCCAGCATGGCAACTTCCTTGTACAGCATGGCATTGGCGTTTTTTGCGTACATGGCGCAGTAAAGGGATTTGGGCGGCGCTTTGGTGGTTTTCAGAATGCTCAGCTTGCGACTGGTTACCAGCGGGTAGAAATAGTCGATGGGCAGGCAACAGATGCCGAACCCCGCGACCGTGAGTCCCGCCATGGCCAGCAGGCTGTTTATGGTGAACAGGTTTTGTT
>DATGQC010000118.1:0-8189 GCA_035304425.1 Advenella sp. | reverse complement strand
AATACAGCTTTCGGGATAGTACGGAACCCCTTGCTCAATCCGTTCCACAACGAACTGCTGCATATCAATGATAAGTAAAGCTGTTAACAAGCGATTTCTCCCTTTGCAAACAAATCCGGTTTAATGCCTTTATAGATCGTTGTATTTATTACGTCGCGCAATATGTACATTGCTCTTATTGCCTGCGTTCCTGCACCTGCATACAAAGCCTGCTTCAGGTCTTTTTCCCCAAATCTCGCAGTCACAACAGGCCCGGCTTGCTGATCTCCAACAAGGTAAAATATCCCTTGTACTCATCAGGCAGCCACCCTCCCGTATCAATATGATGGACATTGCCAAGTGTCATCACCGTTGGATGGCAATTGTGACCAACGATGACGTGATCGACACCAGCCACCCGTGTCGCGTCTTTGCGCTCAAATCGATCTCGCGCCCACATGGCGCGCTGGCGGTGTGCTTTGGAAGCAAAATAGCTTTCCAGATCGTTCCAGTGGCGGCACGGTACATCGGCATGAATAACACCAACCCGTCCATTTACCGTTGCTACCTCAATGGCCATGGGCAAGCGTTCCAGTCTGGCAACCAACAGCTCGCGCTCATCCCTGCTTTTTTCAATGAACCAGCCGCCACCGTTAAGCCGGTAATTATCTTCGTTCATCCGGCCAATGCGATGATAGCGAATGGCATAATCGTCGTGATTGCCGCAAGCCGGAAAAAACCACCCGCTGTCGATCAAATGAATTACCTGTTCATTCTCGGTTCCACGATCGACCAGATCTCCCACTGAAAAAAGCCTGTCCTTGTCTGAGTCAAACGCCACTGCGTTCAGTGCCTGCATTAACTTTGTGTAGTGACCATGGATGTCACCAACCACGAAATCCCGGCCGCTACTGTTCAAATCGAATTTGTGTACGTATGCCATTTACCTTGCTCCGGCAAGTTCGCCATCAGGGCCCAGGCTGGGACTGCGCCTGTTCATACAGGAAGAAAGCAAGTGAATGCGCTATTTTTTATTCTTGCGGCTTCTGATCGCGTACCAACAGGGAATCGCAATCATGATCACTGCGCTAAGAATTGCAAAAGCGATTTCTGTACCTTCGGTATCGGAGGGAGAAAAGTAAAAAAGAGAAGCGCATACGGCAGCCGCGCTGAACGCAAACACCGAGGCGACGATCTGGCGCACGTAAAGCGGTTCCTTTTCCTTTCCCGACGGCGCGAAAAAGAATGCCACGACCGTGGCAGCCACCATTAATATCCCTATCAGCTGGGCCCACACATCCATAGCAATCCCTGTCTTCATTCATCACATGGACATTATACGGTGCCGATCTCAGGGATGCAGCACCGCAGCGGTCGTTGATACACCCTGGCGCCATAGGATTCCAATAGCAGCAATTGCGTACGCCCAATCCCCTTGCCCGCATTCCTGGTCTTACTTGGCGCGCGTTAGTACCCCGGCGTCTGCATTGATATCCAACGGTCTGTCCAGCACGTGCAATTTTCCTTCATCCACCGCTTGCAGCGTGTTTCCGGACCTCACGCCGAACAACCAATCGTCTTCACTCTTTTTGTCGGTGCTCAGACGCAACAGCGTATGTAATCCGGATTTTTCCAGAGTCCAGTTGCCGCGGAGTGATTTTCCCACGGCACCGCCGCTAAGCACGAAGCGCCCCTTGGCATCCAGCTTAAGTTCGATATCGTCGCCTGAAAAAGTACCTGCAAGGAACGTTTCTTCCGATTTCGCGACCGTACCCTGACCAGCGCCAGCTGTAACCGAAGGCGCGCCGACACTCGCTGCATTAACCGTGTGCCAGAACATGCCCAGACAAATAAGAAAAACTGCCTTGATCAAATTGAGTGGCTTCACGTTTGTGTTCTCCTGATATTTCACGGGCTGATCTCGTCGCATGTGGAAATGATATGACTTTGCATAATGATACTTCGGACTTCCTGACTACCTGGCGACCCTCCCGTGCAGTCCCCTGATCTCATATAATGCAATGCAGTCGTGTTTGTCCCGCAATGGAGACGACCTTTTCGCGGCCCTAACAATAACGGCTATAACGGGCTATTGCGTCGCTTCGAAAGCCTCATGAAACGACACCTGCCCAGAGGGCACTTCGCCGACAAATGCCATCGCCTGAAAATACTCGGCAGGCGCATCTGCGTATAGCAGGAACGAACTGACCTTGAATCCGAAACGACTATAGAAATCCGGATCTCCCAGTACAACACAGCCGCGCCCGCCCAGCTGCTGCAATTGAGCAAGCCCCGAACGGATTAACTGAATGCCGATGCCCTGCCCTTGCCACTGTGGAAGCACGCTGACAGGCCCCAGACCATACCAGCCCTGCTCCCCCGAGGATATTTTGACTGGTGAAAAGGCAATATGCCCCACTATTGTTCCTTCATAAAGTGCCACCAAAGAAATCGTCAGCCGGTTGCTTTGCCTTAAGGCGTTGATAATAAACTGCTCTGTGTGGCTGGTGAACCGCTCTGACGCGAATGCGGTCTTGGTCACCCATGCAATGGTTGCAATATCCTCCGGTTGCTCGTTACGAATGGTTATATTTAACATAGTAGGATCAGGATAGTGGACCGGCCGCGCCGGAAGAAAAAACGATTGCACCGAAGTCAAACCGCGAACCATAGCCGATAGCACGGTATGATGCCAATCGTAAAAAATATACCGCCCGTTCAAAAAGCCGTCACGCTTTACGCATACACCACGCACCCGCAACAAGGGCGCGAGGTCAGTTCCTGCCCGGATCTCTGGGAACAGGCAATCCAGTGCAATAGACCGGGCGGCGGACTAACACAAACGTGTTTAACTTACCGCCATTTTATTGAAACTGATTTTTATTTGGCTAATTTATTCATGGCAACAATAAATTTGTCCATGTCGCTATCACGAGTGAAAAGCGCAGGCGATACGCGGATAGCGTCCCCGTTATGAATACCGCCACGACGCACGGTCAGAATACCGTACTGATCTCTCAACGTTCTTACCAAATCATCATTCTGCTTCTTATCGCGTGCGTTGCCAAACCGAAAAGAAGTAATGCCTGCATGCAAGCCTGCATCATCGGGCGTTAACACATTGACCAATTTATTACTCCTGAGCGCATCGACCCAGTAATCCCGCAAATAGGTCAACCTTTGCTGTTTGGCCTTGGCCGATATTTTCTGATGCAAATCCAGCGCAACCGGAACGGTGAGCAAGGCAGCAAAATTGCTCGTCCCGCTGTGCACCCGCGAGCGAATATCATTCAGCTCATAATCTTCGTCTGCATAGTCCGGATCGATATCCATCAGGCGATTTTTTGAAATATACATAAAGCCGACGCCGACCGGCGCCGATATCCACTTGTGAAGATTAAAGCCCACGAAATCAGCGCTTAAATCTTTTACATTGAAGTCCATTTGCCCCCACGAATGCGCGGCATCCACAATCACGTCCACCCCCTGAGCACGGGCCATCTGAGCGATTTGCGCTACCGGAAGCACCAGCCCGGTGCGATGTGACAGGTGAGTCAGCAAAAGCAACTTTAATTTAGGCGTAGATAAGATCTGCTCGTAGGTATCCAGAATGCTTTGCCGGGTAGCGGGTTCAGGAATATTGAACGTTTTTACCCTTACGCCGCGCCGTTGCTGCAACCAATTCATTGCATACTGCATAGAGTCATAATCAAGGTCACTATAGGCGACAACATCTCCCGGTTGCAGTGCATTATAGCCAGTGATCAGTTTTTGCAGCGCTTCTGTCGCGCCGCGTGTCAGCGCAATCTCCGAAGCGTCCGCGCCGACTGCGCGAGCGACCTGCAGCCGCACTTTTTCCAGGGCGCCACTAAATTGAGCACGCGCATAAATAGTGTTATTGGTATTGATGAAGTCTGTATTCTCTTTATAGGCAGCAAGAACCGGTTGCGGCATTGCTCCCCAGTATCCGTTCTCCAGGTTCGTGATGTCCCGGTTGACAACATATAATTGCTGTATCTCCTTCCAAGCGGCATCTGACGCAGAAAGAGGAGCAGAGATGGAGCTTGTGCTGGCGCGTGCCTGCAAAACGCTCGGAATCAACGAAAGCGCCGTACTGGCTAATGAGCCAAAAACCATCTGGCGCCGGGAAATGTTTAGCATGATATTGACTACCCGTTAAAAAATAAAGCGGTCATCATAAAAACATTCTATTGCTGCCTCATGACAGCGCAGCGACCAGTTACAGCTCGCCCATCCATACGCGTCGGCCATGAAAACGGTTTTCTGGTGCCTGATTTTTCAGCAAGGCGTTCAAGTCCGTTTACCGACATTACATGACACCAGGCGGCTGGCACATCCGTTCAACTGCAAGGCCGAATGTTACCAGGTGTAGCTTTTGGCAAAGCGATCCGGCCATCACTTTATCATGACAATAACCGAACGCAATTTTCCACAAATGCGCAAGGATGCCCATCAGCCACGATCATGATGATCGTAATAAACCATTTCTTACATTATTCTGAATAAAAATTGATTTACGTCAATAATTACAGTTGTGGTTGTAATACACTTTACTTACATCCCCGCATTCAAATACGGGACGCCTTTTTTTCTGTTCCTGGGAGGTATATGATGAGCAAAACTATTTTAGTGCCAATCGATGGATCGAAAAACGCAAGTAAGGCTTTGGACTGGGCCATTTCATTGGCGAAAATGGCCGGCTTCAAATTGCTTGTGGTGAACGCTCAGCCAAGCTTTCAAACAGTACATGCCAAAGCCCTGTTCAATCATGAAGATATTGAACAGTACCAGCAGCAATTGTTCAATGAAGTTGCTGAACCGGCACGAACCAGGCTGCAGCAGTCAGAGGTGCAATACGAAGTAAAACTGCTGATTGGCGACGCCAAAAACTGCATTGTCCAGGAAATTAAAGACAGGCAAAACAGCAACTCACCCGTGGAAATGATTGTGATGGGCTCGCGTGGTACAAATCCGTTGTTCTCCGGGCTGCTTGGTAGCGTTAGTTACGCTGTCATCCATTCGGCGATTTGTCCGGTGACCATCATTCCTCACGGGTAGGCGGAAAATTACAAGCCCAGCTGACTCAGGCCCGGGTGGCCATCGGGACGTCTTCCCAATGGCCACCGGAACTTGCGATCGCTTTCGGCGATAGGCAGGTCATTAATGGAAGCATGACGGTACAACATCAACCCGTTACCATCAAACTCCCAGTTTTCATTGCCATACGACCGAAACCACTGTCCTGAGTCATCGTGCCATTCGTAAGCGAACCGCACCGCGATGCGCGCGCCGTCGCAAGCCCATAATTCCTTGATCAGGCGGTAGTCCAGCTCCCTCACCCATTTGCGTGTCAGAAAAGAAACGATTTGTTCCCTGCCGTTGACAAACTCCGCCCTGTTCCGCCATTTGCTGTCGACGGTGTAAGCAAGCGATACACGCTGCGGATCACGCGAATTCCAACCATCTTCGGCCAAACGCACTTTCTGGACTGCTGAGTCAAGCGTGAACGGCGGTACTGGCTGGCGTATTTCAGATGTCATTTCCATAAATCATTCCTGTTTCTGTAAAGTAAGATCAAGTAATATGCGGTACAGTCAGTTTTGGATACTGCAATACATTCCGGGCATACCCACATAACCTGGCAAGGCCTGCATACGTTCAACCCACTTCAGTAGCGCCGGATACGGCGTCAGACTGATCCGGCTTTCCGGCGACAAGGCGATATATGGATACACTGCGATATCGGCAATGGTGACATTTCCACCAACGAGCCAGTCTGAGGCCTGAAGCTGCCGTTCAACAATACCATATAACCTTTCAGTTATTTGCTGTGCCTGAACAAGATCCAGTTGCCGGCCGAACCTGTAGTGCAAGCGCAGGTCATTGGGCCCGCGTGCAACCTCGTTAGCCGCCGTCGACAACCACGCCATTATTCTGGCCATGGTCTGCGGGTCGTGTGCTGCGAGCCAGTGCTGGCTGCCATACCGTTTTGCCAGGTAAACCAGTATCGCCTGACTGTCACGTAATATCACATCGCCATCGACCAGTACCGGCACCTGACCGAACGGATTCATGTGCAGAAACGACGCCAACTTATGCTCGTTCTTCATCAAGTCGACAGGGCGGCTATCGTACTGTACGTTAAGCAAAGACAAGAGCAGACGTACTTTGTGGCAATTTCCGGACGGGGCAAGATCATAGAGCGTCATCATTCATGTTCCTTTGTCGTGATCATGGCTGCAAATTCTTCTTCGGTATAGCGCGCCGTAATATGTTGCGGACAGTTAAAATCCAGTGCCTGTATGGTAATGAGATATCCGCGTTCAACCCGGGCGCGATAAGCCGGCATTTGCAGGCAGGCAAGCAGCTCCGGTTCATTGTCGCTATGAATGATGCGTGCGCGGCCCCATATTTTCAGGCGTCGGCGGTGAGCAAAATCCATCAGAATAAGCATGATACGGTCATCGTTCATCACATTGCCGGCTGAAATATATTGCCGGTTGCCTGCATAGTCCGCGAACCCCAAAGTACGATTGTCCAGGATTTTCAAAAATCCCTTGGGTCCTCCCCTGTGCTGTACGTAAGGCCACCCGTTTGCGCCAACGCTCGACATAAAGAACGTATCAATCTCGGGAATAAATGCGCGTTCACGTTCAGCAATCACGTTGCGCTCTTGCGGATCTTCTTCGAACAGAATGTTTCTTTCGCGACTACCGTATTGCTCCTGCGCTGCCCGGACGGCAGCGGTGAAAGTGATCATTGAAAATGCGCGCGACATAATGCTGCCTCCGCCTGTTTATCGTGATTGGGTTTCGCATGGCTACTGCGGACCTTGTCACTATGCATTATTTCTTATTATCAAAGAATAGCCGTATAATGTATTTCACTATTTCAAATAATGGAATAATAAATGGATCGTTTACGGGCCATGTCAATCTTTGTGGCGGTCGCACAAGCGGAAAGCTTTTCCGCTGCGGCCCGCAGCCTGGAAATGTCGGCGCCTGCGGTCACCCGTGCTGTTTCAGAATTGGAAAACTAT
The DNA here is from genome assembly GCA_035304425.1 of Advenella sp. Classification (GTDB taxonomy): domain Bacteria; phylum Pseudomonadota; class Gammaproteobacteria; order Burkholderiales; family Burkholderiaceae_B; genus Advenella. The sequence goes on along the minus strand of DATGQC010000118.1, from coordinate 1,150 downwards.
CTGGGTGTGCGTTTGTTAACGCGCACGACCCGTATCGTCAGGGCCACCGAAGCGGGCATCCGCTATCTTGAGGACGCACGAAGGGTGATTGCCGAAGCTGATGAAGCGGACGAGGCGGTATCCGGCATCACGACCGAACCCCGAGGACGCCTGGCAATTACCGCGCCTGCCTTGTTTGGCCGAATGTTTGTAACGCCGGTTATCGTGCAGTACTTGCGTCGCTACCCCTCGGTAAATATAACCTCGCTGTTTGTCGACCGGGTTGTCAATTTGATTGAAGAAGGCCTGGACGCCGGTCTGCGTATTGGCCACCTTCCCGATTCCAGCATGAAAGCCATCCGCGTCGGCCAGGTTCGAACCGTAGTGTGCGCTGCGCCAGCATACCTGGCTGCCCATGGCGTACCGGATACACCCGATCATTTGCACGCGCATACCATCATTACCACCAGTGGTATCTCGCCCGTTCCCGAATGGCGGTTTGTTCATCAGGACAAGGCCAGCGCCATTCGCATGACGCCGCGCTTGACTCTTACCACAAACGATGCCGCGATTGAGGCGGCGCTCGCCGGGTTCGGAATCACGCGTCTGCTGTCATATCAGATCGCCCCTTATGTGGCCTGCGGCAAACTGGACATTGTGCTGCACGACTATGAGCCAGCTCCATTGCCTATCCATGTCATTCACCATGAAAACCGCCAGGCCGCTGCCAAGGTGCGTGCATTTGTTGACATGGCCGTGACTGGCTTGCGCGAAGACCCCGCGCTTGCTTATCGACCCTGACAGCCGAGTCGTCATGGTGCCTGGCTTCAACAGCCATATGCATAGAAAGTCGCTCTCTGCCTGTCCCGCTTTTTGACGCTTGCAAGACAGACAGCGCCCCGCAACATTGTTTTGGCCGCTAGCCTTTCGTCCCATAAAGATTGGGACCTGGCCCCTTTACACTGCGCTATCTCTCCCATCCACGGTTAGAATATGGCAAAGCATCTCCCGTCAATAGCATCTGCAATAGACGAAACCTGCGTCGCACCCTGCCCGCCCGATGCACCAGCGCCAGAAACGCAGAATGTCGCCGCAATTTCGTGCGTGATCGGTATAGCCTGACGGCAGTACTGAAGCCATGACAGCTCCTGTTTGCGGCGTGCCGGGAAAG
>DATGQC010000117.1:0-15570 GCA_035304425.1 Advenella sp. | reverse complement strand
ATAGGATGCCCTGGGCACAACAAAAGACGATCAACCGCGTCTGGCCATACCCTGATCAGGTACCCGGACCCTTCTGCGGCACGACGCCCGCGGTCGGCATCCGGGACCATGGCTGTCGCAACTTCGCTGCTAGCGGGCCAACGGGGGGATATCGGCCGCCCCCCGGGCTCGCTCAAAGACGGCGGCGAACTGAAGCAATTGTGCGTCGCCGCCCCAGCGGGTGACGAACTGAATGCCTACCGGCAGCCCGTCAGACGCCAGGCCGCAAGGCAGGGTGATGGCGGGGTGCCCGGTCATATTGAACACCATTGTCCAGGGATACCAGTGGCTGCGAATACCCTCGTAATTGCGGCCATCCATCTCGAACGGGTCGAACAAATCCATATCCAGCGGCAGCGCTGTCCGTGTCAGCGTCGGGACCACCAGCAGATCGGCAGAAGAAAACAGCGCTTGCAGCTGTTTAAATAACGCCGTGCGGGTGAACATGGCTTCCTGGTAGTCCATCGCGGAAAACTCGCCCGCCGACAAGACCTGGTGCCGGAAGGTTTCACTGAAGGCGTCTGGATGCTGTTCCACCAAAGGCAAAAAGCGCGCGCGCCAGACGGTATGATTAATGGTGCGCCAGGTGGGTTCGACAATAAAATCGGGCGCATCAAACGGCTCAAGCGCGGCTCCAAGATCCTTGAGCACACGCAGCGATTCGTCGAATTTCTCCCGCACATCCCTGGATATCGGCCTGCCCTGCGGCGCATAGCAGTAGCGGATGCGCCGGCCACGCAAATCACCCTCGTGGCGCGCCGCGTTTTCATAATCGGCAGGCTGCCGTCCGATAGACCAGGGGTCCAGATCGTAGTCTCCGGACATGACATCCATCATCAGGCCGGTATCGGCGACGTTGCGCGTGGTCGGGGTAACATAGGTCTGGTTGCCAAACAGGTCCTGCGCCTGGCTGTGGGGAATAACACCATTGCTTTGCTTGATCCCCACGACGCCATTACACGCCGCCGGGATTCGCGTGGAGCCGCCGCCATCGGTAGCAATGGCCAGCGGAGTAATGCCAACGGCGGTGGCCACGGCAGCGCCGCCACTGGAACCGCCACTTGTGCGTGTGGCATCCCACGCATTGCATGTCTGTCCGAATAAGGGCGAACGGGTAAAGGGTTGTGAACCAAATTCCGGCGTTGTCGTCTTGCCCAGCAAAATGGCGCCTTCGGCATTGAGCCTGGCCACTGCCGGTGCATCTTCCGCGGGCACATTATCCTGATACAACACCGTACCGAAAGTGGTGCGCACCCCGGCAGTATGAACCAGATCCTTGACGGTAAAGGGAATGCCATGCAGCCGCCCCAGCGGCTTGCCGGCCATGACCGCCTGTTCCGCCTCTCGCGCCTGTTGCATGGCCTGATCGCCGCACAGCGTAATGAAACAGTTCAGGGCAGGATTGAGCGCTTCGGCGCGCTCCAGACTGGTCCTGACCAGCTCTACCGGCGAGATTTTTCTGGTGCGAATCAGCGCCACCAGTTCGGTTGCAGAAAGGGTATGTAGACTTGTCATTGCTATGGCCATTATTGATCGTCAATAGCGACTATTGTATGCCCTTACCGACAACGCAGGCGGCGCAACGCGTTAGCGATATGCGCGCCAGAATTTGGCGCTTTCTTCAATATAGCCCGAATAAGGCGTATCCTGCGCAATGAATGGCACACGTTGCCGATAGGACGCCAGCAACGCCTTGCTGGATGCCGACGCTTCAAACCCCTCGCGCAGGTCCAGCGCTTGCGCTCCTTCCAGAAGCTGGAATGCCGCGATATGATAAAGCGCATCCAGGATCTTCCCGGTATTCCGAACCGTCAGCCCGCTCATGCTGACGGTGTCCTCGATATTTCCGGCCAGCGTCGCGCCATACAAAGACGCCGGTTGCGCCAGCAGTTTAATGCGAATACTTTCCTCGACGAACGGCTTCTGGATTGCCCCAAAAGCATGGCCGTGATTGGCCTTCGCCGCAAGGAACCGGGGCAGCCTGGTCAGTTCAGGATTCTCCAGCCTGATCAACTGCTGCACCATGCTTTCGGCCAGCTTGGCCAGCGACAGGTTCAAATACTCGACTTTACTGGCAACCGGCAGGAAATTGAAATTGGCTGTCGGATAAATCGCGCCCTCGCCTTGCCCGCCGGTAACGCGGTACGCCTGCAATTGATCGCTTCGCCCTGCATCCCGGGCCATCACCGCCTGCCCCAGCACCAGCGGATTATCGTCGGAGGCATTGATCTGTACCAGCAGATCATCTGCCAGACGATGCAGATTTTCCTGCACTACGCCCAAGGTATAAGCCATGGTCCGGAACGACAACGGGTCCTGCAAAGCCCGATCCGCAGAGCGACGCCATAAATCGCTGCCGGCCAGGGCATCGCGGATGCGCCCCGCTGCCTGAGCCATGGCGGCATACGGTCTGGCGGCAACAGCAGTCTCGGAAAACGGCGCAACATTGCCATTGAACCCTTCAAGCATAAAGGCAAACAAGCGAACCTGCTTGTCCAGAAAAGCCTGGGTGTCGAGTGCCGCCAGCGTCGCCTGCCCGGCGGTCAGGCTATTGGTGCTCAGGATCGACAGAAAGTCCTTGCCGACGGGTTTGAGGGGAACAATGTTCAACTGTTTCATCACCTCGGCCGCAGGCAGCCGCTTGCCCTGATAGAAGACATCCCATTCGCCGATCATCGCCAGCCCGATATGCGAGGCCAGGGTAATATCGGCCTCGCCGACGGTTCCCAGCGACGGGATCACCGGCGTGACATCGTGGTTCAGATAATCCGCGTAAATGCTTGCGACCTGCGGCTGCACGCCCGCTGCGCCCGAGAGGAATGTGTTCAGGCGTATCAGCATGCCGGCGCGGACCACCTCGACAGGCATGGGCTCGCCCACGCCTGCTGCATGCGACCGCAACGACATCTCGTTGAACCGGACCGACAGCGCCAGCAGATCGTCCGACAGCACTTTCCTGCCGTTAACTTCATGAAAAACGGGATGGTCCTTGTTCCAGCCGACGCCGACATTCAGGCCATACACGGGAACGCCGCCCAGCGCGGCATCCATGACAATCTCGCTGCCCCGCTTGACATTGCGCATCCCTGCTTCACTGATAGCGACCTGACGGTGATCCAGCGCCACCTCCCTGACTTCCTGCAATGTGAGACGATGCGACGGCCCCAGCTCAAGCACGGGGCTTGCCGCGCCGGGGTTCCATACGAACAGCATGCCGCAACAAATTAATCCGGCCCATAGCCGCCGATAACGCTTCATTTGCAATCACTCCTTACGTCAGCAAACACAGTGCGGTTGTTCATCAAAAACTCGACCAGGTCCTTCTCCACTTTATTGAGTGCCCGGTTTTTCAGATATGACAAATGCAATTTCCTGTGCAACGGCGGTTCAACTTCAATGAAAAGCAGCTCACCGCTTTCAATCAGACTGGCCACCGCTGACCTGGGCAAGACCGCGGCATACCTGCCGTCAAGCAACCAGCGCCGGTTCAGATTCAAACTGTCCGACTCGATCGCCGGTCGCAGTTCCAGCCCCTGACTCAGGCAATGTCGATCGATCAGCTCGCGCATGCCGGTCACTTTCCTTGGCAAGACCAGGGGAAACCGTTGCAGCTCGCTCCATTGCAGACGCGCAGGCGCCGACCGGCCCAGCAGCGCAGGCGAGCAAACCAGCCCCATCGGCTCGGGGGTGGTTACAACGTGCTGCACCAGCCATGGCATTTGCGTCTCAATAAAGGCCAGATGGATGCTTTGCGTACGCAGGGCGTTGGCCAGGAACTGGTGCCGCTCTTCAACGATCTCCAGCCGGACTTCGGCGTGCAATTGCTGCCATGTCGTCACCTGGTCGGCAATCAGGGCAATGACCCGGCTTTGTACGTCCACGCTGGGCAAAATGCCAAGACTCAGGCGGTCCTGCCGCGCGAGCCGCAACTGCTGCAACGCCTGCTGAACTCGCCTGACATAAAAATCCATACCCTCAAAGGCAGCCCGAAGCACCGTTCCCGCCGCATTGACATGCACCCGCCGCGATCCGGTCTTGCGGTCGAACACCTGCATACCCAGCGCCGCTTCAAGTTGCTGAATTTGCGTGCTTAGCGCCGGTTGCGTCAGATAGAGCTGCTCTGCAGCCCGGCGAATTGATCCGCATTCGATCACATTGGCAAAGTAATACCATTGCTTGAGCGTCGTCAGGGGCCGGGCCAAATCATACGGCCGTGGCAGCGACGCCAGATGGGCGGCGAAAGCCTGCAGGAAATACACGGTCACGGGACTATCCTGATACACGCTGGATTTGACGGACATCCAGGTGTTCACCGGGAATTCGGATACATGCCATTTATCATGAATAAATTCATCCATGCTCAGCGTATTGATCAGAATCAACTGCCCCGCGTCCGGTGGCAGCGAGCATAACTCATGGAAATGACGATTGTCATAAACAAAATTTATCTCTGCGCGTTCGCAAATACCGGAAATATGCTGCAATAACTCCCAGGGCATGCGCGGAATCACAAAGCGCCAGTTTTTCATATCCCGCGCCGGCATCGGGTCGGGCAGCGCCACATCGGGCGAATGCAAAATCATCCACGTGCCGGTCATGAGGTCCGCGCTGCCCGCTTCCCCCGTCTGGCTTTCCAGCATGAAGTCAACCTGGCCCGCATCGCGCCAGGCCGGGCGCCAGGTTCGCTCTTCTTCCGACGGACCGAAATGCGCTTCCACATACTCGGGGATCAGCAGCACATTGGGATACAGCCGATTGACGTCGGCGATGGCCGACAGCAACGCGTTGTTCACGGGCCCCGAGTACATGGCATCGCTACACCTGATCTTCAGCCAGGCCAGATCGGCCTGCGCCGCGCCCGCATTGACGCGGGCAAAACGCTCCAGCAAAACCATGGCGTTAAAATCGCGCACAATTTTACGCGTCACTTCCTGGGCAACAAACACCTTGTTTTTCCGGACGAACAGACTGATCTGCTGCAGGCTCTCCATGCTGGAAATGGCTTCGCTGACCACCGAGGCGGAACATGAAAAAGCCTGCGCCGTCTCTTTCAGGCTCCTTGACTCAGCCAAATGCGCCACCTTCAGCATGGTTTTGAACTCGAGGCCGCGAAATGGAAGCGTCGTCATCGTTGTCCTATAGTCTGATGTAATGCAGTCCCTTTTTCACCGCTTCGTCCAGCGCCTCGGGATAGCCTGCATCGGCATAGCGCATAACGCCCAGGCTGGTGTCGTTGGTCATCGCCAGCGCAAGGCGTTCCTGCGCCGCCGGCGACCCATCGGCCACCACGGTCACGCCGGCCGAAGTCATATAGCCGCTGTATCCGCCCCCGCCGGAATGGATCGCTACCAGATCGGCCTGGGAAGCACAGTTGACCATGGCATTGATCAGCGGCCAATCGGCAATCGCGTCGGAACCGTCGCGCATCTTTTCCGTCATGATATTGGGATGCGCCATCGCCCCGGCATCCAGATGATCGCGCGTAAAGGCCACGGGGGCCTTCAATGTGCCGTCGGCCACCATCTGGTTCACCGCCAGCGCCAGCTCGGTGCGCTCGCCGTGGCCAAGCCAGGCGATACGCGCTGGCAATCCCTCGAACGGCACATACTGGCGGGCCAGCCCGATCCAGTTGGTCACAATGCGATTATCCGGGAACCGGGCCAGGATGAAGTCATCGATCGCTTCGATATCGGCAGGGTCGTTCGAGAGCGCCACCCACCGGAATGGTCCGATGGCGCGACAGAACAGGGGACGCAGAAAAGCCTCGGTAAAGATCGGAATATCGAAGGCATGCTTGACGCCGGCATTGAACGCCTGCGTGCGGATGAGATTGCCGTTGTCGAACACGACCGCGCCCTTGTCCTTGAACCCCAGCATGGCTGTCACATGCCGCTTGATCGACTGCAGCGAGGCCTGCATCAGCGCATCCGGATCGCTTTGACGCAAGGCCTTCACTTTATCCAGATCGACACCCGACGGGATATAGCCGTAAAGCAAATCATGCGCCGATGTCTGGTCGGTGACGATATCAGGCACGACGCCCTTGGCCAGCAACGCAGGATAGATCTCGGCCGCATTGCCCTGCAAGCCGACCGAGATCGGCTGCCTGGCCGAGCAGGCGTCGCGGATAATGCCCAGCGCCTCGTCCAGCGTCGCCGCCTGCTTTTGCAGATAGCCGATGCTCAGGCGCTTGGCAATACGCTCCGGATTAACCTCAATCACCAGCGTGGCTGCGTTGGCCATGAACCCCGCCAGCGGCTGCGCGCCTCCCATGCCGCCCAGCCCGGCGGTCAGGATAAACCGACCGCGCAAATCATTATTGAAATAGCGTTCGGCGATACGGCAGAAAATCTCATAGGTGCCCTGGATCACGCCTTGCGATCCGATATATTGCCAGTCTCCCGCCGTAAGGCCGCCCCAGCAGATCAGGCCTTTTTTCTCCAGCTCATAGAACACCTCTGCCTTGGCCCACTGACCCACAAGATTGCAGTTGGCCATGATCACCAGCGGCGCGTTGGCGTGCGTGCGCAATAGCCCGATGGGTTTGCCCGATTGCACCACCAGGGTGTAATCCTCGGTCATGGTCCTGAGCGCGTGCACGATGGCGTCATGGCTGGGCCAGTCTCTTGCCGCCTTGCCCAGCGCGGCATACACCACCAGATTATCCGGGTCCTCGCCGACGGACAGCACATTCTCCAGCAGGCGCAGAAGCGCTTCCTGGCGCCACCCCTTGCAGCGCAACTGATCGCCCGAGGTCACTTCGAATCTTTTTCCCATTTGAATTCCTTTCTACTTTCTATAATAGGGCGTAATCGGCCAGCTTGATTCCCAATGTGCGCTCTACATGGGGATAGACGCTGGGATCGGTGACGCTGGAAGACAGCGGGATCCTGTTCTTGGGCAAATGGAAGACCGCAACCTGCATGCCCTCGCGCAATTTGCCGGCGCTGGTTGGCTTGCCTTGCATATCGAAGGTGGTGATCACATCGGGATAGGTCGCCAGCCGCTGCCCTTCGCCCGTCTCCACCGCCATGTGCTCGTTCATGACATGAATACGCACCTCGCCCGCATCGGTGCCGATGGTCACCACGCCCACGTCAAAGGCTTCGTTTGTATACTTGAGACTGTTCGACGTCACCTTGCCTGTGGCGATGACCTGGCCGCCGGTATTGGTGCAGACGGCATCGATAACGGCGATACCCCCCCTGGATTCGGCGGCGGCAATCGCCTGCCCCAGCGAAAGGGCCATGGAAATGCCGCCCAGCGCCGCGTGTTGGCGCACATACGAGGCGCGAATGGGGTTGCGGCAACTGGCGATAAAACCGCCCGACATATCTGATGCGGTGCGCAGGATAGGCGAGACCTTGGCCGTGGCCCCCCTGGTCACCAGTTCAATGTATTGATGCTTTTCCCGATTGCCGCCGGCGGCGGTCTGGATCATGGGTTCGGCCGAGTTGGCCAGCCCCAGCGACCCCATATCTCCTGTAGGATGAGCGCGAATGTCGCCAACCGCGTCGACCACCTTGGTGCCGAGCAGCGCCGAGGGCAGCCAGGCATTCAGCGTGGAAGACATGCCGTTCTGGCCGATGATCAATCCATAAACCTTATCCCCCAGCGCTTCCTGCAGCAACTGGACGGCCTTGACGTAGTCCGCGCCAAGCATCTGCCAGTCAGTCAGCCCCCCGGGCGCGCCGATGGCGGCCGCGGTTGCGATCCAGGCGTCATCCTTGATTTCGTCCATGGCAACCAGTTCCGGACGTCCAATGGTCACTGCCAGGGTTCCCAGCTCCATGCCATGCTCGACCCAGCCTCCGCCGCCACACGCAAATACCGACCCGCCCTTGACCGCGAACGTTACGTCTTCCAATTTCAGGATGCGACCCATTTATCTCTCCTTATCACTTATGATCAGCCATCAATTGCGAGTAGCTTGCCAGAATTCCCCCGGTGTGTCTTATTGTGTTTTTCGTTGCAAGTGATAAAAAAAATCGAATTTTAAAAGAACAAAACGTCATGTCGCAATTTGGATTTACCAGAATTAACCATTGATTAATATCATTATTTTTCTACTCATGCGGCCTTCACTTATAAATCAGGGTTTACCTTAACTTGGAAGTGATAATATTTTTCAAATAGGAAGAGGCACAACAAAATCCGCTGTGAAGGTGTCCTTTCGCCCCTGTTCCCAGGGCGCTGTTTCTTTCGGCCGCCCGGATAAAGCATGCGCCGCCCCGGACGCGGTAAAATGCTGAACTTATGTGATTTTGTCGTTGGCAGTCCTTGCCAACCCCCCAATCAATCGCGAATAACGATTAACATGTCGGGTTTGCTATGCGCACATACTCGCTCTGGCGATGTGCCTCGCTCATCCTCTGCATACCATCCAGATTATTGCCATCAATGTCAAACCTTTCCATTCCGCAGGAAGTCGCCCGTCGCCGGACTTTTGCGATTATTTCTCACCCCGATGCCGGCAAAACCACACTGACCGAAAAACTGCTGCTGTTCGCGGGCGCGATTCAGATCGCCGGCAGCGTCAAGGCGCGCAAAGCCAGTCGACACGCCTCTTCAGACTGGATGGAGATCGAGAAGCAGCGTGGAATTTCAGTGGCCTCATCTGTCATGCAGATGGAGTATCGCGACTGCGTGATCAATCTGCTGGACACGCCGGGCCACCAGGACTTTTCCGAAGATACGTACCGGGTATTGACCGCCGTGGATGCGGCGCTGATGGTCATTGACGCCGCCAACGGTATAGAACCGCAAACCATTCGCCTGTTGCAGGTGTGCCGCGCGCGCAACACGCCTATTATTACGTTCATCAACAAGATGGACCGCGAAGTCCAGGAGCCGCTGGATCTGCTGGCCGAAATCGAATCACACCTGGGCATGGACGCCGTGCCCTTTTCCTGGCCTGTCGGTATGGGCAAGTCATTCGGTGGTGTGTTTGATATCCGCCGTAACCGCATGCGTGTATTCCGAGCCGGTCAGCAACGCCGCAACAATGATGAGGACATTATTGACGGGCTGGACAATCCGGAAATCAGCCGCCGTTTCGGCAGCACGTTCGAGAAGGCAAAAGAAGAAATCGATCTGCTTCAGGAAGCCGCGCCCGCCTTCGATCACAATGCCTATCTGGACGGCAAGCAAACACCCGTGTTCTTCGGCTCGGCCGTCAACAACTTCGGCGTGCAGGAAGTGCTGGACACCCTGGTCGAATGGGCCCCCAAACCGGGCCCGCGCCAGGCCCTGCAGCGCGTCGTGCAACCGGATGAAACCAAATTTTCAGGGGTTGTCTTCAAAGTTCAGGCTAATATGGACCCTGCGCATCGGGACCGGGTCGCGTTTGTCCGCGTCAGTTCCGGTCGTTTTGAGCGTGGCATGCGCCTGAAAGTGAGTCGTACCGGCAAGGAAATCCGCCCCAATAACGTGGTGTCGTTCCTGTCCCAGCGACGTGATCTGCTTGATGAAGCCTATGCCGGCGACGTGATTGGTATCCCCAACCACGGCGTGCTCCAGCTTGGCGATGTCCTGACTGAAGGCGAAACCCTGCAGTTTACCGGTTTGCCGTTCTTTGCCCCGGAACTGTTCCAGGGTGTGGAAGTCAAGGATCCCCTGCGCACCAAGCAGTTGCGCACCGGCCTGACCCAATTGGGCGAGGAAGGGGCGATCCAGGTGTTTCGCCCGCAAGCGGCGGGCGGCGCGTTGCTGCTGGGCGCGGTCGGACAGCTGCAATTCGAAGTGGTGGCGCATCGCCTCAAGACCGAATACGGCGCCGACGCCCGCATGATCCCCTCGCGCTATACCATGGCGCGCTGGGTGACCAGCGAGAACCCGAAAGCGCTCAAGAAGTTCATCGATAGCAATGCAGCACATATTGCCTACGATGTGGTGGATGCACTGGCGTTCCTGATTACTTCGCCCGCGCAGTTGCGGGTGGCGCAGGAACTGAATCCGGAGATTAATTTTCACGCCATGCGTGAACATGGCGGCAAAGTATTTGGGGAAAACGGCTAAAATTGGCCGAATTACAACCGAGGTATGCAGATGTCCTGGCGTTTATTATTTTTGTCCCTTCTCATTGTGGCTGGTGTAGCCACATGGGGTGGCCTGCAGGCGGGAGACTGGCTGATCGAACACGCACCGGTCTCTGCCAATGTACCTAACGTCATGGAGTCCGACCCCAACCCTATGGTGGACGCAGAAGGCCGTCCGGTTCAACTGCAACCCCAGCAACCATTGATGAGCGGTGCGCAGGGTGTTCCCAAGCGGCCCGATCCGGTGCAGTGGCACGTAGACGCCGAACAGGGTGAACAGGCCATTGAACAGGCCGTTACCACGACCAATAGTGAAGTAACCATTGGCGAAGCCACCGATACGCTTGACGGCGGCAATGCCAGCGACAGTGATCAGGGCATGGTTCCGATCCGGCGCTCGCCACGAGCCGCCCGTGCGGCACAGGCGGGCAATTGGGAACCCGCATTTCATCAGGCAATGAGTGAATGCCGCGCCCTGGGCTTTTTTGATCGCCCGGCCTGCCTGTCGCGGGTGCGCAATCAGTACTGCGGCGCCAACAATGCATGGGGCAACGTGTCCGACTGCCCGTCACGCTGACCGTCTGCCGCTCCTGACCCGAGACAACGCGTTTTTTGCAGACCGCACAACACCTTCGACGGCCGGTAAAGATACCGGCGCCTGAAGGTGTTTTTTTCTGAAGGCAATATTGAGCCCGATAAAAACTGCCCGCCTCTGTCGCGCCAGCCAGGCTCAATTGCATTTGAAATAACTGGCGCGCTTATCTGCCATCCAACAGCCAGTGTGCGCCAAAACAGCCTGGCCGGCTGTTCAGGCGCCAGGCCCGGGCAAAAGGCCATTTTAAAAAGCCGCAGGGCAATGCGGCCATTTGCTTCGCTTCTGCATCGCGACACCGGACAACAACGCTGGCCCGGTATGACAAGCGGCTGTATGCATACTGCACGCCATGTCGGATCAATGTCAGCGCTACACGGCGCAACGAAAGCGCAGGCGATTGAATATCAAACGCAAGATACGGATAGCGCCGCGGCGCCTGATGCGACACGCGCGCACCATCACCCATCTGTTCAAAAAAATCATGCCCCCGTCGTTGGCCACGAATGCCTCTGCCATGTCCGCGCTTGAACGCATGTGCGATGCAAAGCAGACTTACATGAAATCCGGACACAAAGCCATCGCAATCCTGGCGACAGGCACATAATAAAAGGGGCCTGCGCGGCCCCTTTTCACTGCAATCAGTCGTTGTCTCCTATCTGGCTTTGCAGATAATTTTCCAGACCGATTTTACCGATCAGTTCAATATTGGTTTCAAGCCAGTCGATCTGTTCTTCAACGTCTTCCAGGTTTTCCTGCAACAGATCGCGCGTGACATAGTCACGCACGCTTTCACAGTGCGCAATTGCCTCGGTCAGTGTGCGATGATTGTCAATCTCGATCTTCAGATCACATTTGAGAATTTCCGGCACGTTTTCACCGATGTGCAGTTTGTGCAGGTCTTGCAGGTTGGGCAGGCCTTCAAGCAGGAAGATGCGTTCGATGATGGCGTCGGCATTCTTCATTTTCTCGATGGAAATATGATATTCGCTTTTGTTGTAGCGATTCAGCCCCCAGTTTTTCACCATGCGGGCATGCAGAAAATACTGGTTGATTGAAGTCAACTCGTTAGTCAGTTGCTTATTCAGAAATTTGAGAACGTCCTTGTCGCCTTTCATGATAGTTTCCTTTACTGTGAGAGGCACCGTCAGTAGCGGCTGATTGGCTGCGAAGGCAGCCCGGTGGTGCAGTTTAAAGAAATTATAAGGGAAGACGCAGGCTTTACTGCGGTTTACCCGAAAAGCCCTGCAGGTGGTAAATGAGAATGGAAATGAAAGTGTTTTTGTTCAGCAAACAGGCGTCATATTCGGCCCTCATGCGCCCGCCGTTTTTCCTTTCTACTTGACCGGTTAAAGCCAACAGCGCGGCGCTCGTCAGCCGCTGAAAACCGGCAGGCACATGCCATCTTGCAGCATAGGCCAATGAAGACAGGCAGCAAGCCTCCTGGCGCATTCAGCGCGTTGTCGCAAGCGCTGATCTGCAGACTGACAGGCCCAATCACGCGGATATGCGCTGGATGATTGCAATCCCTTTAAACAACGATGGCAGCCGGCAATGCGCGTTTAAACACTGTTTTTTTACGGCGTGTTATGTGAAATATATGATTTAAGATTTGTATTTGAGCATTATTATTTATGTTTGCTGCTTACGACTGTTTTGTTTATGTTTGCTGCTTTCGACTGTTGGCGCGCCGAGCCTGGTGACGGCAAAGTGACGCCTTGCTACGCCAGCCGATCAGGCGGCTGAACGCCATAACACCACCGATTCCGTCGCAAGCGCATCACATTTGTCTTTGCCGCAATGGTCATTGGCGCCATCATGGCCAACAGGCGCACCCGTACAGGCTGCACGCTCCAGATAGCTACAGGCCATTTGTGCGCAGCACCCGCAATTGGTGGCGACGCCCAGTTCTCGTTGCAGGTCACTCAGCGTGCTGGCGCCCTGGGATATAGCGCTGACAACGGCGTCTTCGGTGACGGCATTACAAATGCAAATATACATGAGAGTTATTATCATCTAAGGCAAAAAAAGTTGCAAGCGCCTTGCTCGATTTGGTGAAAATGTCCAACAAACCGTTCTTTCAGGGTGTTACTGCATTTTTTTTGGTGATTTATCGGGCAGGCCACGGGAAGCGGCTGCCAGCGGCAGACTGCGCGTGCGCTGCCGCGGTGACGCCACAGACGCACGCGCAAGCGGCTGCCCGGCAAACAGGATCATGGTTTGCGGCGGCCGCCACAGCGAATCGGCCCCTTCCCCGGCCGTTCTTCTTCTCTTATTCCTGATTCAGGCTGGCCCGCGCTTTGCGCAGCGATGCCGAGGGGATCCCCAGGACCTCGCGGTACTTGGCTACCGTGCGACGCGCAATGGTAATGCCCTCTCGCGCCAGCAGTTCGGTCAGGCGGCTGTCCGACAGCGGCTTGCCCTCTGGCTCGGTCTGAATGTAATTGCGGATGCGGATCTGTACTGCCGTTGCCGATGCATTTTCGCCACTGTCTGTAGCCACACCGGAGCCAAAAAACCGTTTCAGCTCGAATACCCCATGCGGCGTCGCGATAAACTTTTGCGTCGTCGCCCGGGAAATGGTTGACTCATGCATGCCTACCGCGTCAGCCACATCGCGCAGGGTCAGGGGTTGCAGGCGCGCCATACCAAATTCAAGAAAATCGCGCTGCTTGTCCATAATGGCGCGCGAAACGTCCAGGATTGTCGTAAAACGCTGGGAGACCTGCCGCATAAAGCCCTTAGCTGCGGCCAGTTGCTCGCTCATTCCCGCCCCGGCTTCTTTACCCAGACGGCGGATCATGCTTTCGTACCCTTCGCTGATACGCAAGGACGGCATGACCGCCTGGTTGATCGTCAGAACCCACTCGCCTTTTATCTTACGCACCAGGACATCGGGCACGGCGTAATCGGCGGTAGGCGCGCTGAACTGCTTGCCTGGCCGTGGATCCAGTTGGCGGATCAGTGCATGGGCCTGCCGGATCCGGTCAATATCGGCGCCGGTGACAGACCGCAATTGCGCCATGTCGGCACGACCAAGCGCCTCCAGCCCGTGCTCGCAAATAAGGCGGGCGCATGCCAGCACCTCGGGATCGGGCTGATTGACCAGGGAAGAGACATTCAATTGCAGCAGCAGACATTCGGACAGCGTACGCGCGCCCACGCCAGCCGGATCACATGACTGCAGCAGGCGCAAGGCAACCGCCAGCTCGTCTTCGCTGACATCCGCCTCGTCCGAAAAAAACGTGACAATTTCCTGCAGGCTGGACATCAGATACCCGTTGTCGTCCAGCTCCTCGATCAGGTATTCGGCCAGGCTGATGTCCCGCTCCGAAGCGTGGGTCAGCCGCAACTGCTCCCGCAAATGCTCAGAAAGTGATAGCCCGACAGCCGTTTCGGGCTGAAAATATTCGTCGTCGCGCGATTTCTGGCCCGGCTGCGAGGCCCAGTCCTGTTGTAAAAGCTCGGCATCATTGTCGCTTGCATTTGTACTATCTTCCGATATTTGGTTATTATCGACAAGTTCAAGCATAGGGTTGTCCTGCAGCACCTGTGCCAGTTCTGCCTGAAGATCCAGCGCAGAACATTGCAGCAAGCGCAAGGATTGTTGCAGTTGCGGGGTCAGCACCAACTGCTGGCCGGTTCGAAGTTCTAACGCATGACGCATATCGATTTGGAATACCTATGAAATACAGCAATGCCGCGGTTCAGCAAAATGATGCCAGATTGATAAGCAAAACGCTGCTTAAGCTGGCTACCCCAAGGATTATAATGCGTGCCGCCGTGATTATTGTCACAATTGTGATCTGGCTGTGGGTTGCCGCGAGTATCCTTGAATTCGGCGCCGCCCAGGACTACGCGTTTCTGAACAAGTTTAACGTACAACTGGTTTCTTTTTTACAGAGTATCAACACCTACCTGTGGTGGGCTGTGGTCCTGCTGGGCACCTTGATTGTCTATTTTTTCCTGAGCGCCTGGTATAGCGGCAGCGTTGAGCGCGCGGCTTACAAGACCGTGCCCGCCGATACGGCGGCCCAATTGATTGGCAGCCTCTCGGCGGAAGGCCGCGACGTGCTCGGCTGGGTCTGGCGCGACCGCAGCGAACCGATCAATATCGGAAACCTGAAAGCCACCAAGGATGAGCTGGACAACAATCGGGTCAGCAAACTGGCGCAGATCCGGGAACAGGAAAGGCTGCTGGGCTCGGGCCCGGCAGTGGCGGCGGATAATCGCATCGCCACCACGCTGGCGCAAGCCCAGGCGCAGGACGAACCTGGCCAGGTGCCGACCTTGCGGCCAGAACCTGCAGCGGGCAAACCCGTCATCGCCGATCCCGGGGCCACAGCAGCGGCTGTCAGCGCGGCAGCCAGCGCCACAGCGGCTGAACCGGTTGCCACACCCGACCGGTCAAAACCGCAAGACGCGCCCGCCTCTGCAACGAAGCCTGCGGCCGGCGTGACGAGCGCTGCCGCCAATGCGCCCACCCCCGACCAGAGCGAACCGGTGATCCCGCCGGAGCCGACCAAAGCCCAGCCGACGGCCTCCAGCTCGGAACAGACGGAACCGACCATTGGCCGTCCCGAAACCACGCATCTGCGTCCGCCGCGCGATGAAGTCAAACACACTATTACGTGATCAAAATCGCAGTTATCGGCGCGCAGGCGGAAAAAACACTTGCGCGCCGGGGTAATTTTTCTTATAGTTAAGGCATGAAGAGCCAGCCCGCATTTTCTCGCAACGCTTTAACCGGTCGCAATACTGTTTGCGGCGCGGTTAAACTGTGGGCTGCTGCTACATCTACTGCAACGCTTTCTGCTGTTGCCACTTCTTCTTCTCTGCTACTGCTAGCGATCGGTTGTCGAGCCTAGAGCGTTCGTGGCAGTTCGACAGCCCCTGTATAAG
>DATGQC010000116.1:0-12134 GCA_035304425.1 Advenella sp. | reverse complement strand
TCATCCAGAGCAAGCCGGGCGGCGGCGCCAGCATCGGCGCCGAGTATGTCGCCCGCGCCAAACCCGATGGCTATACGGTGCTGTTTGGCACTGCAGCCGCCCATGTCGTGACGCCCCTGATGCAAAAGGTGCAATACGACGGTCTCAAGGACTTTACCTTTGTCGGCATGGTCGGCAATATTCCGAATGTGTTAACGGTTGCAGCCGATTCGGGTTTGAAGTCGGTTGATGAACTGATCAAGGACAGTCAGAACAATCCGGAAAAATATACTTATGCCTCGGCCGGTAACGGCAGTTCACCTCACCTGACTGGAGAAAATTTCAAGCAGAAGACGCAGGCCAGGTTGCTGCACGTCCCCTACAAGGGCGCAGCGCCTGCATCGACGGACCTGGCCGGTGGGCTGGTCAAAGTCGGTTTTCTGAACTTGCCGGCGGTGCTGCCTTTTATCAAGCAAGGCAAGCTGCAGGCGCTAGCGATTGCAGCCAACAAGCGCTCACCGGCACTGCCTGAAGTTCCAACCATGGACGAACTGGGTTACGACGGCTTCAAGGGGTCCAGTTGGTATAGCATGGCAGTACCGGCCGACACTCCCAGGGAGGTGGTCGACATCCTGTATGCCGCATTGAAAAAAGTCTCGGAAAACCCCGACACAATCAGCATGTATGAGAAGCAGGGCGTTGAACCGTTTCTGATGGACAGCAAGACGGCAAGCGACTTCATTGCACAGGACCGTGAAAGAATAGAAAAGCTGCTGAAGGCGGCCAATATTACAAGCAAATAAGGATACGACAAATGTCATATGAAACGATTGAACTGACGGTAGAGGAAAATGGCGTGGCCACTGTACTGTTGAATCGTCCGCAAAGCAGAAACGCGCTGAATGTGAGAATGTGTTCGGAGCTGGTCAGCGTCACCGAGCAGATCGAGCAGGACGAACGCATTCGCGTGGTGGTCTTTCGGGGCGCAGGCCCGGCGTTTTGTGCAGGCGCAGATCTGAAAGAGCGCAAGGATATGACATTGTCCGATATGACAGCCAGACGGGTAGCCGGCTTTGCCGCTTATGATGCGATTGAAAAACTGTCACGCCCCGCCATTGCGCTGGTGCACGGTCCGGCCTTCGGTTCCGGTTGCGAAATTATTGCTGCCTGCGATTTTGCCTGGGCCACGCCCGAGGCTACTTTCCGTTACCCCGAAGTGGGCTGGGGCACGGTAGGCGCGACTCAGCGGATCAGTCGAATTGCCGGGATTCGCGTTGCCAAGGAATTGCTTTTTAGCGGTCGTATTTTCGACGCACAGGAAGCGCGAGAGTACGGCCTGATCAACCGGATTGTCTCGCAAGAGACGATCGCGGCGCAACTGATGCAGATGGCAGGGGACATTGCAAATGCAAAACCGCTGACCGTCCGCCTGACCAAGCATTCCATCAATGCCGGCGTAGAAACGACCCGCGAGGGCGCCATGGCGATAGAGCTGCTGGCGATTGAGAAAAATCTGCGCAACAGCGACTGGAAGTCCGCCATATCTACATTCGGCAGCGCAAAAGGAGAGTGACCATGTTGCCCAGAGGCAAGACCCTGAGCGATGTGCTGGCCCAGACCGTGGCTGCATATCCCGACAATGATGCTTTTATCGATAATGAATCGCGCGAGACCTGGCGCACCTTGTCCGCCAAGGTCGACCGCACGGCAGCGGCTTTGTGGCAGCGCGGTATTCGCAAGGGTGATCACGTAGCGGTGATGCTGGGCAATAGTGTGCAGTGGCTGCAGACATTTTTTGCATGCGCCCGGATTGGCGCAGTTACCGTGCCCATCAATACGCGTTTCAAGAAAGAAGAACTTGCCTTTTGCCTGAAGCAGGCAGATGTTAAAGCCATTGTTCTGACTGAAACCTTCCTGGGTATCGATTTTTCGGCATTGCTGGCCGAGGTCGAACCGGCCCTGTCGACGGGCCTGCCCGGAAAAATATTGCCGAAACTGACTCAGGCGCTTATGTTTGATGCCGCCTTTGTTCCGGCCGGGGCGATTGATTTTGACCGGTTGATTGCCAGTGTAAACGATGAAGACATCAATGCCTGCTACACGCACTGCGGCGACGTCAGACCGGATGATATCCTGCTGATTCAATATACTTCGGGCACGACGTCGTTTCCAAAAGGCGTCATGCTCAGTCACGACAATATGCTCTCGGACGCGTTTGCGGTATCGCTGCGCATGGGCATCACGCCACAGGATCGTTATTTCAGTATCCGGCCTTTCTTTCATGTGGCCGGTTCCACCTTGTCGATACTGGTGTCCATGAGCACCGGATGTTGTCTGTTAACCCTGCCTAAATTTGATGTGTCGCTTGCCCTGGCCATGTTGCAGCGGGAAAAATGCACGCTCACTTCTGGCAATGACACTATTTTTCTTATGCTCATGGGACACCCCGATTTTGACGCGTCACGATTGCATTTGCGCGGCGGGTGGGCAGCGGCGGGGCCCGAGGTCATGCAGAAAATCTACGACCAGATGAAAGTGCCGAATTTGTGCAATGCCTATGGTTTATCGGAAGCCTCTCCCAATGTCGTCATGTCCAGCTGGGATGATCCGTTGTCGTTGCGTACAGAAGGCTGGGCGCGACCGCACACGGGTGTGCAGGTGCGGATTGTCGATGCGAACAGCGCTGAAGTAATGTCTGCGGGTGAGGCTGGCGAGATCCAGGTAAAGGGGTGGAGTGTTATGAAGGGGTACTACAACATGCCCGAGGTCACAGCCCGAACCTTTACCGAGGATGGCTGGCTCAAGACAGGCGACCTTGGCAAAATGGATCAGGCCGGGCGCCTGAAGATGGTCGGCCGCTTAAAGGACATATTTCGCGTTGGCGGCGAGAACGTTGCCCCCACGGAAGTCGAGGGATTTATTCTGATGCACGAAGCGATCGAACTGGCGCAGGTGGTGGGCGTACCCGACGAACGGCTCGGAGAGGTACCGGCTGCGTTCGTTATTCTGAAACAAGGGTATCGCTGCACACCTGAAGAGCTGATTGCCTGGTGCAAGCCGCGCATTGCAAATTTCAAGGTGCCTCGGTATGTTCAGGTGGTGGACAGCTTTGATCAAATCGGCATGACCGGCAGTTCAAAGGTACAGAAAAACAAACTGCGCGCACATGCCATTACGCTGCTTGGATTGACGGAGCCGACAAAATGAGTAAGGTCGTTATTTGTGAATGCTTTGCCCGGGATGGTTTGCAACATGAGGCTGTCATGCTGCCGCTGGCCACCAAAATCGCCCTGATCGACCGCTTTACGGATATGGGAATGACGCGGATAGAGGCGACCTCCTATTCGAATCCGAAAGTGATTCCGCAGTTTGCCGATGCCAGCGAGGTGCTCGCAGGCATACAAAGACGACCTGACGTATATTACAAGGCGACATGCGCCAATGTGCGGGCGGTGGAGCGGGCGCTGATCGACACGGACAAGGGGATTGGCGCGAATGAGATCAGTTTGCTGGTATCGGCCACGGACAGTCACTCGCTAAAAAATCTGAAACGCACGCGCGCGGATCAATGGAAGAATATTAAGGATATGGTCGCCGCTGCCGGTGGGCAGTATCGTCTGGTAGGCACTATTTCCATGGCGTTTGGCTGTCCTTTCGAAGGGCAGGTCAGCGAGTCGGCAGTGCTGCAGGACGTGGAAAAATTCAGCAATGCAGGCGTGCAGCTGGTGGCGCTGGGAGACACCACCGGGATGGCGGTTCCGGCAACAACCCAGCGGCTTTTTGCCGCTGTTATCAGAGAATTTCCGCAAGTGGTGCCTGTTGCCCATTTTCACGACTCCCGGGGTACCGGCATGGTCAATTACCTTGCTGCCTATGAGAGCGGAGTCCGTTATTTTGACTGCTCCATGGGCGGCGTGGGCGGTCATCCGACCAAGGTGAAGTATGGGGGCGGCTTCACCGGCAATGTCTGTACCGAAGACTGGGTCAATTTGCTGGAAAGCATGGGTGTGGACACGGGCGTTGATCTGCAGCGACTGCTGGATGCATCTGCCTATTGCGAGTCTGTACTGGGCCGGGCGTTACATTCGAAAGTGGCCCTGAGCGGACTTAACCCGTTGCTGGGTTTGCACGAACAGCCGGCCGCCTGACGCCGGCGGTTGCCTGCGACGCAGGCAGCCGCCGTTACTGCCCGCGTTCAGCGCCCTTTGAAAACCGCTTTGCGTTTCTCCAGAAACGCGGCCCTGGCCTCTTGCGCGTCTTCCGTTTTTGCGATGGCAGCTGTCATGTCCTGCTCGTAGCGATAGCCGTCACGCAAGCTCATGTCTTCGATCGCATTGGCGGTTTGTATTAAAAGCTGGATGGAGAGCGGGCTTTTCTCTGCAATCACCCGGGCGATGTCCATTGCAGTCTCGATAAGCGCTTCATCCGGTACGCATGCTTCGACAATGCCAAGCCGGTACAGTTCGTCGCCGCTGACGCGCATGCCGGTGAGCATCATCCGGCGCAGACGGGAATGACCAAACAACCGTTGCGCATGGCGAACGCCGCCCAGCAGGCCCACGTCCACCTCGGGAAGACCAAGTCTTGCCGATTTTCCTGCAACCAGAATGTCGCTTGAGGCCACGATACCCAGACCGGCGCCCAGCGCTGCGCCGTTTATCGCGCTGATGACCGGCTTTGAGCATTCCCGGATGGCATGGAAGGCTTCGCGCGTCCGGCGCGAGTGCTGGTGCAAGCCGCCCGGATTGGCGGTGATTTCAGCGCGGTTTTTAAGATCTGCGCCGGCGCAGAAGACTTTGCCTTTGCCGGTCAGGACAATCGCGCGCACGCTGCTGTCATCCGAAAACTGATCCATGGCCAATGCCAGGCTATTGAGCATGACTGTGTTGACCGCATTGACCGGAGGATTATCCAGATAAACGAGTGCGATGTGATCCTTGATCCGGATATCCAGGGCGTCCAGTTGATTCATAATGTCTCCTTTGATTGGGTTAAATTATAGACTGTTCTTTCAAACGGGCGATGTCGCTGTCGGAGTATCCGAGAGCAGAGAGCACTTCCACATTGTGCTGGCCCAGCATCGGGGGTGCAAGGTCTAGCTTGAGATCGGCATTGCGAAATCTGAACGGATTGACCACCTGTGGAATTTCCTGTCGTAGCGGATGCGCGAATTTTCTGAGGAGTCCGCGATGTTCGACTTGCGGATCCTGGAATACTTCAGCAATATTGTTGATGGGGCCGGATGGCACGCCCGCTGTTTCCAGCGCCTTGAGCAATACGCGCTTGTCCTGTTTGATCAGTGCCTGGTCCAGAAACAGATCCAGTTCGGGCAAATTGATAACACGTGCTGCATTCGTTTTGAACTTGTCGGATTCGGCCATTTCCGGATGTCCGAGGATATGGCAGAGCCTGGCAAATTGGCTATCGCTTCCGACAGCCAGGATGATTTGTCCGTCTTTACAGGTATAGACGCGTTGTGGCTGAATGTTGGGATGATTGTTGCCCCGACGAACCGGAACCTGATCAGTAAGAAGGTAGTTCATTGCCTGATTGGCCAACAGGGAAACCTGAACGTCGAGCATGGCCATATCTATATATTCACCCCGGCCGGTTTCGTTTCGATGGACCAGTGCCGAAAGAATGGCAGACGACGCGTATACGCCCGTGATGAGATCAATCAGGGGGATGCCGATCTTTTGCGGACCCCCTCCCGGTTTGTGATCCGCTTCGCCGGTCACGCTCATCATGCCTCCCATCGCCTGGATCATGAAATCGTAGGCGCCCTGGGCTTTTCTGGGACCTGACTGGCCGAATCCGGTGATCGAGCAATAGATAAGACGCGGATTGATCTGGCGTAAGTCATCGTAGCCCAGGCCAAGTTTTTCAAGCGTGCCGACCTTGAAGTTTTCCAGGACAATGTCGGCCTGTTTGGCGAGCGTCTTGATAATTTCACGGCCTTCTACAGACTTTATGTCAACGCAGATGGATTTTTTTCCCCGGTTGGCGATCAGGTAGTAGCCCGATTCGCGGGTATCTTTTCCCTGTTCGTCCTGCAAAAACGGCGGACCCCAGGCCCGGGTATCGTCGCCGGCGCCGGGACGTTCTACTTTGATGACATTGGCGCCAAGGTCCGCCAGAATCTGGCTGGCCCAGGGGCCCGCAAGCACTCGGCTCAAATCCAGTACGGTGATATGGGAAAGCGGGTTTGACAACGTTATACTCCTGTTGATTCCATTCATTTAAAAAACGGGCGCAGGGCGTCTACTTCGGTGATAGTCCGGCGCCATCAATGACTTTTTGCCATTTGACCTGCTCTTTGCGGATCAATGCCTCGATTTCCTGCTGGCTGCTGCCTTCGGCCAGAATGCCCTGCTGCAGTAGTTTGTCTTTGACTTCAGGCTCCTTGATGGCGGCGTTCACCGCCTTGTTCAGAATGCTGACGACGCTATCAGGGGTTTTCGCGGGCACAGACAGATAATTCATGGGCGATGCGTCATAGCCGGGCAGCGATTTTCCAATCGGCTCGACACCGGGCAGCAGGGACAGTTCCGTGGGTGTGGTGACACCCAGTGCGGTCAGCTTGCCGGACTTGATATATGGCATGTACACGGCCAGCGTGTCGATGGCCATATCGGTATTGCCGCCAACCAGATCCTTGAGCGCTTCTCCGGTCCCTTTATACGGAATGTGCTGCAGCTTAATTCCGGCCAATGTCTGCAACAGCTCGCCGTTCAGGTGACTGCTGGCGCCGATGCCTGCGCTGGCATAGCGGATTTCCCCTGGCTTGTTCCTGGCTCGCGCAATCAGTTCTTCCACCGATTTGACCGGCAGATTGCTATTGATGACCAGTACGCTGGGGGCAATGGATACCTTGGAGACAGGCCGCAGATCATCTGGTTCATAAGGAAGGGATTTCATCAAATGGGGGTTGGTGATCTGTGGTCCGGGCGTTGTATACAGGATGGTGTAGCCATCGGGTGCGGACCTGGCGACATAGGCGGCGCCAATGGTTGCTCCTGCGCCGGCCTTGTTTTCAACGACCACTGGTTGTCCCAGCTTTTTAGCCAGTGTTTCGCTAATGATTCTGGCGGTCATGTCGGCACCGCCTCCGGGTGCAAACGGCACGACCATTCTTAACGGTTTATTCGGAAATGGCGGCGTGTCGGCGGCCTGCGCACCAGTACAGAGCAACAAAGCTGCCATAACAGATGAGAAGGGAAAAATCGTTTTCATATTGTCTCCTCGGGAGGTGGTTTACTGGTGGATACGACTTTTATCGAACAGTGACCGTATGATTCGGCTGACTGTACGTGTCGCTTTGGAAGGGTTGTTGTTCACCACAATCGAAATATTTCGCGCGATTTCCGGTTCTACAATGCGTGCCGCCTGAATCTGCCGGTTCTCTACTTCATCTTTGATGGCGTGCCACGGTAAAACGGTGTAGCCGCCCTGTTGTTCGGCAATGCACTTTTGCATCAGGCCGGAATCGGCATCAAGCACGACATTCAGGTGTATCTTCTCTCTTCTGGCCAATTCGTCCAGCTTCATCCGTACGGCACTGGGTTTGCTCGGCAGGATAAGAG
The DNA here is from genome assembly GCA_035304425.1 of Advenella sp. Lineage (GTDB taxonomy): Bacteria > Pseudomonadota > Gammaproteobacteria > Burkholderiales > Burkholderiaceae_B > Advenella. The sequence continues at coordinate 4,572 of DATGQC010000116.1, read as the reverse complement.
GAATTTGATCCATTTTTCTGAACGGTACGGTCGCGCCCCTGGTGAGTTTGTCGCCGACAGGACCCACCAGGTAGGATTGCATTTGAATAATAGATTCGTCTGGATACTGGCTTTCGTTGTTGTTTCGATAGGGCAGACCGATATCTATCTGCTGGGTCAATAGCCAATTGTCTATTTGACCGCCGGAGCCTTCCTGGATTTTCAGGCGCACGCCCGGAAATTGTTTTTGCATCAGAAAAAATAGCGGGACGAATATGTTGCGCGACAATGACGGCAGCGTGCCGATCCTGACCCGGCCGCTGAGTCTTTCCGCTTCTTCGTTGACGATTTCCGAGAGCGTGCCCAGATCTTCCAGCACCTTTTCTACAACCGGATAGATGCGTATTCCCAGCTCGGAAAGCGAAACGCCCCGACCGTGTCTCTGGAACAGGTAACCACCTGCCCGCTTTTCAAGATTGGACAGATACCGGCTGATCGCCGATTGCGACATCCCCAGTTCAACGCCTGCTTTGGTGAGATTTCCCACGCGGGCGACAAGAATAAAAATCCGCAATGATCTGATATCCCAGTTAACCGGGTTCTCGCCGGATGTGCCGGTGATTTTTTCACTGATTGTCGTGTTCATGCTAACTGCCTGCAATATTCAGGCGTTTGATCAGCTCCCCCCATCGTTGCGTTTCCTTATCAAGAAATTGTTTGAACTGCTGTCGGTCGCGAACGTGAGTGACCGTACCAAGGTTCTCAATTTTCCTGATGGTCTGGGTATCTGCCATCGCCTCTTTAATGGCGTTACTGATTTCAGCCTTTATTGCATCCGGCGTCCTGGCCTGAATGAATACGCCGAACCAACTGCCGGCCAGGACATCGGCGATGCCCGATTCAGCAATAGTGGGGACTTGCGGATAGCCGGGCACCCGCTGTTGAGCAGCGACGCCCAGGACGGTCAGTCTGCCCTGTTTCACGTAAGGCATCGATTGCATGGTGTCAAAGTAGGCGTCTACCTGTCCGCCCAGGAAATCGGCGATCGCGGCCGACGTGCCACGGTAGGGAACATTGGTAATGCTTATGTTTGCTTTGTCCTGGAAGAGGGCAGCGGCAAGATGCGGGCTGGACCCGATGCCGGAGTTGGCAAAGGTGAGTGTGCCCGGATGCTTTTTGGCATAGGCCACCAGCTCAGTGACTGATTTCACCGGCAAGGACGATCTGACATAAAGCACATTGGGCGCCTCGGAAATCTGCAGCAGGGGCTCCAGATCATCCGTCTTGTACGGCAGAGACTTGAGCATGAACTGATTAGTCACCGTACCGACGCTTCCTATCAGGATCTGGTAACCGTCCGCTTTGCCGTTTGCCACGGCGGCTGTGCCGATCGCAGCACCGGCGCCTGGCTTGTTTTCCACGACCACCGGTTGCTGCCACTTGTTGCCGAGCTTGTCTGCCAGGATACGTCCTATCTGATCCGTGATGCCGCCAGCAGAATACGGTACAACGATTGTTACCGGTTTTTCGGGAAAAGGGGCTGCCTGCACCGCTGCCACGGGTATGAGCAGCAGCATTGCAGCAACGCTGATGGCTTTTCTCATGTCTGTCTCCAATATGATTGTTTGTATCGATTCTATTTCAGGTGTGGCTGTTTTGATATGTCATATATGTGATATCTGAATGACGTATTTTGTTATACCTTGGGCAATCGAATCGATTTACTATAGACAGATACAAACGGATTGCTTGATGGCAACAGGAGACAACTATTCATGACATTTGAAATAAATGAGCTAATCGCAGAGTCGAACCGCGAATTTGCAGAAAGCGCACGGGGCCTGATTCAGAGCGAATCGGGTTTGAGCAGATTGCGCCAACTCAGAGATAGCACACCGGGATTCGAGAAGCCGATGTGGGGCAAACTTGCCGCTGCCGGCTGGACCTCGATTGTCATCCCCGAACAACAGGCAGGCCTTGGGCTTGAACTTGACGCAGCTGCTGCTATTGCGACGGTCATTGGCCAGATGCCTGTTCCCGAACCGTACGTTGCTGCCGCAATCATGCCCGCTGTCGCCTTGCTTGAACTGGGGTCGTCCGAATCAGTCAACAATTTGCTGAGACGCATTGCGCAAGGTGAATTGATTTGTGGTCTGGCCTGGCAGGAGAAGGCGGGGCAGTTGGCGGCAAGTGATGCGGCCACCTGTCTGACTCCTGAGAATGCGCTGTTCAGATTGCAAGGAAAGAAAAAATGGGTCAGTCCCGGCCACGGCGCCGATGGCTGGCTGGTGCATTGTTCGAGGGGTGGCGATGACGTCCTGGTCTGGGTCGATAGTACCGATCAGGGCATAACAATAGAGAATGTACGTCGGATTGACGGCTCGTTTATGGCTCACTTGACGTTTGATGTAGCCGTTGTTCCCGAGCGTATTGTCGCCAGTGGCAGCGCAGTCAGGCCGGCACTGGACAAAGCGCTGGACGCCGGGCGGTTTGTTGTGAGCCATGAGTTGCTGGGCGTTGCTGCGCGGGCGTTCGATATGACGCTGCAGTATCTGCAGACCCGGGAACAATTTGGCAAGCCGATTGGCGCCAATCAGGCATTACAGCACCGGATGGTCGATGCCTATATGCATATTCTGCTCTTGTCGGCGTCCCTGAAAGAAACCTGGGTTGCCTATTGCAAAGGCGATATCACGCTTTCGGCTCTGGCCAGCCTGGTCAAGGCGCGCGCCAACCAGGTCGGCGTGTCCGTCTCAAAGCTGGCGGTCCAGTTGCATGGCGCGATCGGATATACAGATGAACTGGACGTTGGCATTTTTCTGAAACGTGCCCTTCATTTGTCTGCGTGGCTGGGTAACGAGGATCGGCACCGTCTGCGTTACATCGGCGAGCATCTTAGTGCGCACAGCAGCAGCGATGAGGATAGCGACGGCGCAACAGAGAATGCGACGCCCACTGATCACGGTGAGGATTTGAACGACATGGCCGACAGGGATTTCGCGGCCATGATTCGCGGTTTTCTGATAGACCACTATCCTGCATCCTTGCGGCATGTTGCCCGGCGTCTGTATTGGTCTGAAGTCAAGGATTGGTACCGTTTGTTGTCCGACAAAGGGTGGCTCGCGCCGGCCTGGCCCAAAGCTTTCGGCGGCATGGGGCTTTCGCCGGAGAAACAGCTCGTTTTCTTTGAGGAAATGGAAAAATACGGCGTGGCCCGGCTGCCGGACCAGGGCATCATCAATCTGGGGCCGGTGCTTATCAAATATGGTACGGCGCAACAACAGCAGATGTACCTTCCAAAAATTCTTTCGGGAGAGCATATTTGGTGCCAGGGCTATTCAGAGCCTAACGCCGGATCTGACCTGGCTTCCCTGAAAACCGAAGCGGTCGCCGATGGCGACGACTTTATCGTCAATGGTCAGAAAATCTGGACAACACTGGCCCATAATGCGACGCATATGTTTGCCCTGGTGCGGACAGACAAGACCGTCAAGAAGCAGGCCGGTATCAGTTTTCTTCTGATTGACCTGTCTTCTGCCGGCATCAGCGTGTCACCCATTACCAATTTGCTGGGCGATCAGGAGTTTTGCGAGGTGTTTTTTGATAACGTGAGAGTGCCGCAAGCCAATCTTGTCGGCCGGCTGAATGAGGGATGGACAATTGCCAAGGCTTTGCTCGGTTTTGAGCGTATTTTTGCCGGAAGTCCGCAGCAGTCACAACACGCCTTTTCGATATTGACCACACTGGCGAACAAGGAGCATCTGTTTTCAAGTGAATTCTTTTTGCAGCGCTATGCCCAATTGCGCATGGACATTGCCGATCTGGAAAACCTGTTTTCCATGTTTGCCGGGTACGTAAAGAACGGAATGGATTTGCCGCCTTCGATATCGTTGCTGAAAATATGGGCGACTGAAACGTATATGAGGATCGGCCTGGCGCTTGCCGGCTCGGCTGACGAACATGGCGGCCAGTTTGACGACACCCATTATAACGATGGTACTGTGATTAACAGCCTTGCGCCTTTTACACATTCGATGGTGACGACCATTTATGGCGGAACCAATGAGATACAGCGCAATATTGTTGCCAGGCACGTTCTGAACCTGCCGGTATGACGCAAAGCGGGAAGACGGCAAGGCCGGTCGGCTTTGCCGCTATGCGGAAAAACGCGCTGGCAGCAAGCCGTGATGCTGCGGATTCACAGCATTGTCGGCGATCAGCTCTGCCAGGTACTGGCCCGATGCCGGCCCCAGTTGAAAGCCGCTGGATGAAAAACCACAAGCGTAATACAAATTGTCCACCGACGCACTGGGCCCGATGATGCTGGTGTGATCCGGCGCATAGCCATCAATCCCGGACCAGGCCCGGGTAATACTCACATTTTTGAGAAATGGAAAAAGTTCGGTCACGATGCGCGCGCTGTTGGCCAGCCGTGAAAATTCCAGTTCGGCATGGTTTTGCCTGGCGTCGGCCTCACACTCCAGCGCGCCGCCGATAACTACGGTGCCGTTGCCAAACTGCTTGAAGGACAGGCCACGACTAGTGGCCCCCAGTACCGGATTGATAAAGTGTGGTACGCGCTGGGTCACCATA
>DATGQC010000115.1:0-6895 GCA_035304425.1 Advenella sp. | reverse complement strand
ATCTGGCGCAGGCAGGCGTCCCGCAGCATCCGCAGCAACTGAATACGCCGGACCATCGCGTGGTGGCGTTCCTGTGGGCCCGCAGTGGGAAAGCACTGTCACCCGTCATGCGCTATCGCGATGAAAGCGTCGCCATACAGGGCCGATACATCCTTTCCGTTGATGACGGCAATGCCTATCTGGCGGCCGGTCTGGCCGGCCTGGGCGTGCTTTGGCTGCCTGATTATATGTCCCGCGAGCATGTGGCAACGGGCCAGTTGGTTCCCTTGTTACAGGAATGGGCGCTGGATCCGATGCCCATGTATATTGCTTATCCGCCCAATCGGCATGTGAGTGCGAAGTTGCGCGTGTTTATTGACTGGGTTGCACAGCTCATGGCGGCGCATGCGCCCGTCTCGCAGCGTAAGTGATCAAGAGCGTTGTCTCCTTCTGCCAGGCGGGGGCGTCTTGTCCTGGCCACCGGAACGTGAAACATTTCTTGATTCATTTCCATATTTCGAATATTATCGAAATATGGAAACAAAAAACGCTATTGCCGCCCTTGCGGCCCTCGCCCAGGAGTCCCGTCTTATGGTGTTCCGGCTGTTAATACAGGCCGGCCCTGCCGGTATGGCAGCCGGAAAAATCAGCGAGGCCGTGGGGATCCCGCCCTCGTCCTTGTCTTTTCATCTGAAGGAACTCTCGCATGCCGGCATGATTACGTCGCGGCAGGAGGGCAGGTCTATCATCTATACGGCAGATTATGCAAAGGCAGCCAATCTGGTCGCCTTTTTAACAGAGAATTGTTGCAGCGGACAAGATTGCGATTTGTCCTGTGTACAAACGAATAATACGACGGTGACAGAATGAGAACCCGCAGCGTTATTGATGTCGATTACCTGCCCGCACTGGATCAGGCCTTCGTATTGAACCGGCCGGCTTCGGGCCTGGCGCCAGACGCGCCGCCCCTGCGCATCCTGCTGTTGTATGGGTCATTGCGACCCCGCTCTTTTTCCCGTCTGGCCGTGGAGGAAGCGGCGCGTATATTGAAATTTTTTGGCGCTGAAACGCGGATTTTTGATCCCTCGGATTTACCCTTGCCGGATCAGATCAAAAATGATGACCATCCCGCTGTCAAAGCGTTGCGGGAACTCTCGATGTGGTCAGAAGGCCAGGTCTGGTGCAGTCCGGAAAGGCATGGCCAGATCACGGGGATCATGAAGGCGCAGATAGACCACCTGCCGCTGGAAATGGGCGGCATCAGGCCCACGCAGGGGCGCACCCTGGCTGTCATGCAGGTATCGGGCGGCTCCCAGAGCTTCAATGCGGTCAATACCCTGCGTTTGCTTGGCCGATGGATGCGCATGTTCACCATTCCCAATCAGTCCAGTGTGGCCAAAGCCTATCAGGAGTTTGATGAGGCGGGGCGTATGAGGCCCTCGCCGTATTACGACCGTATTGTCGACGTCATGGAAGAACTGGTGCGCTTTACTGCATTGCTGCGTTCGCATCAGGATGCATTGACCGACCGATATTCCGAACGAAAAGCCAGTGGCCGGATAATCGACCCTGCCAAAGATCTTTCATCCATTGCCATTGCCCCTCAAGCCCGGGCCGAGCGAGAACCTTCATGACCCAGAGAACCTATAACGTGCTTATTTTGTGCACGGGCAATTCCGCCCGCAGCATCATGGCCGAAGCCCTGATCAACACCATAGGACAAGGCAGGTTCAATGCCTTCAGTGCGGGCAGCCATCCGACCGGTAAGGTCAATCCCTTTGCTGTCGAAAAAACAGCATCAATCGGCTATCCTTCTGAGAAACTGCGCAGTAAGAGCTGGGATGAATTTGCAATGGCTGATGCGCCCATCATGGATTTTGTCATTACGGTATGCGATAACGCCGCAGGCGAGGTCTGTCCCATATGGCCGGGAAAGCCCATTACCGCACATTGGGGATTCGAGGATCCGGCGGCAGTAGAGGGATCTGATGAAGCAAAAAGGCAGGCGTTCGATAAAGTTTTCCGCAACATCATGAATCGTGTCCGTCTTTTCGTGAGCCTGCCCTTCCATATTCTGGATCGGGCGGCAATCAAGCACGAACTGGTCAAAATCGGCACCGGCGAGACGGAATGAGCACGTCGAGAAAGGTAGCGCCTCGTCCTGCGATCAGTGTTTTTGAGCGTTATCTGACGCTCTGGGTGGCGCTGTGCATTGTGGTCGGGGTGTTGCTGGGCCAGGGGCTGCCCGATGTCTTTCGCATTATTGGCGCCATGGAAGTAGCCCAGGTCAATCTGCCTGTCGGCGTGCTGATCTGGGTCATGATTATCCCGATGCTGGTGAAAATTGACTTTTCTGCCCTGAGTCAGGTTACAAAACACTGGCGCGGTATCGGTATTACGCTTTTCATAAACTGGGCCGTCAAGCCGTTTACCATGGCATTTCTCGGGTGGCTATTTGTGCGGCAGGTTTTTGCGTCGCAGCTGCCGGCAGACCAGCTTGACAGCTACATTGCCGGCCTGATTCTATTGGCGGCCGCGCCATGCACGGCAATGGTGTTTGTGTGGAGCCGGCTGACCCAGGGCGACCCGTATTTCACGCTATCCCAGGTTGCGTTAAATGACGCAATCATGATCGTGGCATTTGCGCCGATTGTCGGCTTGTTGCTCGGCCTGTCGTCCATTACTGTGCCATGGGATACATTACTGGTTTCGGTGGTGCTTTATATTATCGTGCCGGTTATGCTGGCGCAGGTCTGGCGTCGCTGGCTACTTAACAAAGGGCAGGTCGCCTACGAACGGGCCATGCAGGTCATCGGCCCCTGGTCCATGGTGGCGCTATTGCTCACGCTGGTGCTGCTGTTTGCTTTTCAGGGCAAGGCCATCCTGGCGCAGCCGCTGGTCATTGTGATGCTGGCGGTACCCATTCTGATCCAGGTATTTTTCAACGCCGGGCTGGCTTACTGGCTGAACAAAAAGGCCGGAGAGACTCATGCGGTTGCCTGTCCGTCAGCCCTCATCGGCGCAAGTAATTTCTTTGAACTGGCGGTTGCGGCGGCCATCAGCCTGTTCGGATTGCACTCTGGCGCGGCATTGGCCACTGTCGTGGGTGTGCTGGTCGAGGTGCCTGTCATGCTGGTGGTTGTGCGAATTGTGAATCAGACAAAGCACTGGTACGAGCAAAAATAGTGTTAAATTGCCAATCAGCGCGTTGCCCATACCGGGCACGCGCTGACCGGTCCTGACCAATGACCCGACCCTTAATTAGATAGCCCGCTAAGATCCACACGAACGGTAGCAAGGATTCATTCCCATGGCAATAAAACCGGCCCTCCCTGGACACATAAGGGACTGGGATCGTCATCTGATGGCGGTTATTGCTTCGCTTGGCCTGACGCAAATCATCGGCTATGGCACCCTGTACTACGCGTTCAGTATTCTTGCCGCCGATATGGCTGCAGACCTGGGATGGTCGGTCGAATGGGTTTTTGGCGTCCTGTCTGCGGCGCTGCTCGCAGGCGGCTTGATGGCGCCCTGGACAGGCATATGGATTGACCGGTTCGGGGCCGGCCGCGTCATGACGCTGGGCTCGGGGCTGGCCGCCCTGGCGCTGGTTGCGTGTGCAACGGCTACGAATCATATTGTATTTGTGATTGCTCTGATCGCGATTGAAATAACCGCAAATTTGGTGCAGTACGCGGCAGCATTTGCATTACTGGTGCAAAAATATCCGCTAACGGCCCAGCGCAGCATTACATACCTGACGCTGATCGGCGGTTTTGCCTCCACTATTTTCTGGCCGATCACAACGGCGCTGCATGCGCAGCTATCGTGGCAAAATGTTTACTATGTTTTTGCGGCCATCAATCTGTTTATCTGTCTGCCCATCCATGCCTGGCTGGCGGGCAATGCCCGCCAGGCCAAAGCCACAACCGACATTGAACCGAAAGTGTTGCCAGGCCGATTAGCAGGCCCGGCGCGGCATACCGGCTTTGTGCTGATGGTGATTGCGTTCGCGCTGCAATCGCTGGTTGCGTCGGCCATACTGGTGCACATGGTGCCGCTGTTGTCAGGCCTGGGCCTGGGCGCAACCGCTGCCCTGGTGGGCACGCTATTTGGCCCCGCCCAAGTGCTCAGCCGGCTCACCAATATGGTCTTTGGCGGAAACTTGTCGCCAGTGACGCTTGCCACCATCGCCTCTGCGCTGATGTGTGCCGCCATTGCCGTGCTTAACCTCACTGCGCCCAGCATCGCCGGGGCGATCACTTTTGCCATTTTCTTCGGCCTGGGCAACGGCTTGTTCAGTATTGTTGCCGGCACCTTGCCGCTGGTGCTATTTGGCAGCCAGGGCTATGGCAGGCTCCAGGGGAAAATCACGTCAGCACGTTTGACCGTGTCCGCCGTCGCACCATTTGCGCTGGCATTCGGGATGATCAATATCGGCGTCCACTGGGCTCTGGCAATCACCATTTTTTTGGGGGCGGGGGCGATTGTTGCGTACGTGCTGATCAGGCGACTGGTATCCAGGGCGCAGTGAGACAGCGCTTGCGTTATGAAGTTGTCATGCCGGTGAATATGCAATGTTCACATATGTGATTGAGCTGGCGTATTCTGCATTTCACCAGGCTGCGCATACGTGCCGGGTTCCGCAGGCGGGCAGCGCTGCAATGATATTGCAAATGAAATTTAACCTTTCTTGACTCTTTGATGCAAATGTAGTTACTATTTTCACCAGATCTTTATGCTAAACGAATTCGGCGGTGGTCTTCAGGGTCGAATTAACCCACTCTAAGTGCACGAGGAGCTGTGGTGAGTCATGTTATTGATCGTCTCAAGTATTTCAGTCGCAAGAAAAACGAATTTTCAGATGGGCACGGCAACCTCGTAAATGAAGACCGGTCCTGGGAACAGGCGTATCGAGACCGGTGGCAACACGATAAGATCGTCCGTTCCACGCACGGTGTCAATTGCACTGGTTCCTGTTCCTGGAAAATCTATGTGAAAGGCGGTATTGTCACCTGGGAAACGCAGCAGACTGATTACCCAAGAACGCGGGCCGACATGCCCAATCATGAGCCGCGCGGCTGTTCGCGGGGCGCCTCTTACTCCTGGTATCTGTATAGCGCCAACCGCATCAAATACCCGATGCTGCGCGGCAGGCTTGCGCGGTTGTGGCGCGAGGCGCGCAAAACGATGGCGCCGCTGCCAGCCTGGGAGTATATTTGCACCACCCCGCAACTGGCCGACGAGTACAAGAAGATACGCGGTAAAGGCGGCTTTGTTCGTACGACGTGGAGCGAGGCCAATGAGCTGATCGCAGCGGCCAATGCCTATACGATCAAGCGCTATGGCCCGGACAGGATTGTCGGGTTCTCGCCTATTCCCGCCATGTCGATGGTATCGTTTGCCGCAGGCAGCCGGTATTTGTCGCTATTGGGCGGCACCATACTCAGTTTTTATGATTGGTATTGCGACCTGCCCCCGTCCAGTCCGCAAACATGGGGCGAGCAGACCGATGTATCGGAATCTGCAGACTGGTTCAACTCCAGCTTTATTGTCATGTGGGGATCCAATGTCCCCCAGACCCGAACGCCAGACGCCCATTTTATGGTTGAAGCGCGCTATCGGGGCGCCAAGATTGTTTCCATTTTTCCGGATTACGCCGAGGGTGCGAAATTTGGCGATATCTGGCTGCATCCGAAACAAGGTACAGATGCTGCCCTGGCGCTGGCCATGGGCCACGTCATTCTGAAAGAGTTCCATCTGCAGGGCAAAAGCGAATATTTCCGTGAATACTGTCGTCAGTATTCGGACATGCCTTTTCTGGTGCGACTGGTCAGGCAAGGGGATAAATATGTACCGGAACGCATGCTGCGCGCCTCTGATTTTGCCGATTCACTGGAGCAGAAGAATAATCCGGCCTGGAAGACGGTAGCTTATGATGAGCTCACCGGCAAGATTGTCGTGCCGCGCGGATCTATCGGTTTTCGCTGGACCGGCGAATACGCCCAGGATCAGGGCAAGTGGAATCTGGAACCCTGTGACGCACAAGGCAGGCCGCATCGCCTGCGGCTGTCTATCGTGGGCGAGCACGATGAAATCGTTCCGGTTGCCTTCCCTTATTTCGGCAGTCAGGTAAACGACTTCTTCCAGGGAACGGATCACGACGACGTGTTGTTGCGTAATATGGCGGTGTCGCGGCTTAACACCACCGAAGGAGAAGTGCTGGTCACCACCGTCTACGATTTGCTCATGGCCAATTATGGGCTTGACCGGGGCCTGGGCGGAGACAATACCGCAAGCACTTATGATGACGACGTGCCATACACACCGGCCTGGCAGGAAAAGATCACGGGTGTGAAACGGCAGGATGTGATAACGGTTGCCAGGCAGTTTGCCCAGAACGCAGATAAAACGCAGGGCAAATCCATGGTGATTCTGGGCGCCGGTCTGAATCACTGGTATCACATGGACATGGCCTATCGGGGCATTATCAATCTGGTGGTCATGTGCGGCTGTGTCGGTAAATCCGGCGGCGGCTGGTGTCACTATGTCGGGCAGGAAAAACTTCGCCCGCAGACGGGCTGGAGTACGCTGGCGTTTGGGCTGGATTGGTGTCGGCCGCCGCGCCACATGAACGGCACGTCTTTCTTTTATGCGCATACTGACCAGTGGCGTTACGAAAAACTCAACGTGTCGCAGCTGTTGTCGCCATTGGCCGACCCAAAAGCGTATCGGGGCAGCTTGATAGATTTCAATGTCAGGGCCGAACGTATGGGCTGGTTGCCCTCTGCGCCCCAATTGCAGACAAACCCGTTACAGGTGGTGCGCCAAGCCCGGGAGGCCGGGCAGGATCCGGTGCAATACGCGGTCCAGGGGCTCAAGAGCGGCAAGCTCAGGCTGTCGTGCGAGGATCCTG
>DATGQC010000114.1:0-9181 GCA_035304425.1 Advenella sp. | reverse complement strand
CGCTACGCCAGCGGTGCTCCCCTCTGATCCGCAAAGACGCTTCTGGCTGGGTACAGCCTGTGCGGTCGGTGGTGTGGCAGGAGTGGCAACGGCCGTTCCCTTTGTAGCATCAATGAACCCGTCCGATCGGGCCAAGGCAGCTGGCGCGCCCGTGGAAATCGCGCTGGGCGGGATTGCCCCAGGCGCCATGATCACCGCCGAATGGCAGGGCAAGCCGGTATGGGTTATCCACCGTACGCAGGCCATGATTGATGGGCTGACCAAAAACGATTCGCATCTTGCCGATCCAAAGTCCGAGCGTCCTGACTACACCCCCGATTTTGCCAAAAACGAAGGCCGTTCACGCAAGCCTGAATGGTTTATTTGCGTTGGTATTTGCACACACCTGGGCTGTTCTCCTTCACCCCGTTTCGCCATCGGCGGCTCCGAGGGGATGGGCGCCGACTGGGAGGGCGGTTTTCTCTGCCCGTGCCATGGTTCCCATTTTGATCTGGCCGGCCGGGTCTTCAAAAACCAGCCCGCGCCTGACAATCTTCTTATTCCCCCTTATTACTTCGTCGACGATAACACCGTTATGGTTGGCTTAGAAAAAGCGGAAGGCTGATCCCAATGATCCGTCTGATCTCTTGCCTAGTTAGAAAAGGAGCCCTGTAAAATGGCTGGCGAAAAAGTTGTCGAAACGACAGGATTGTTGGGTTGGGTTGATCGGCGTTTCCCACTGACAAGTCTGTGGAAAGCTCATCTGTCCGAGTATTACGCACCCAAGAACTTCAATTTCTGGTATTTCTTCGGATCACTGGCTCTGCTGGTTCTGGTTATCCAGATCGTGACCGGTATTTTCATGGTCATGCACTACAAACCCGATGCCGCCCTGGCGTTCACATCGGTAGAGTACATCATGCGCGAAGTGCCTTATGGCTGGATCATCCGCTATATGCACTCGACCGGCGCTTCCATGTTCTTCGTGGTGGTGTATCTGCATATGTTGCGTGGCCTGTTCTACGGTTCCTATCGCAAACCGCGCGAGCTGGTCTGGATCTTCGGCGTGGCCATTTTCCTCTGTCTGATGGCGGAAGCCTTCTTCGGTTATCTGCTGCCATGGGGTCAAATGTCATTCTGGGGCGCCCAGGTTATCGTGAACCTGTTCTCCGCCATTCCTTATGTCGGTCCTGACCTGTCCATCTGGATTCGCGGCGACTTCGTCGTCTCCGATGCCACGCTCAACCGTTTCTTTGCCTTCCACGTGATTGCCATTCCGCTGGTGCTCATCGGCCTGGTTGCCGCCCACCTTATTGCCCTGCATGAAGTTGGCTCGAACAACCCCGATGGCGTTGAAATCAAAGAGAAGAAAGATGCCAACGGTCGTCCCCTGGACGGCATTCCCTTCCATCCGTACTATTCTGTACACGATTTGATGGGCGTTGTCGGTTTCCTCATGGTGTTTGCCGCAATTATGTTCTTTGCGCCAACCATGGGTGGTTACTTCCTGGAGGCCAATAACTTCCTGCCGGCCGATGCATTCAAGACACCGCCGCATATTGCGCCTGTCTGGTATTTCACGCCGTTCTACTCCATGTTGCGTGCGACGACCGATGAATTCACCTGGGTGCTGGTTGCCCTGGCGCTGATCTTTGCCGTGGGCCTGCTGTTCAGCAAAAACCTCAAGGGCGTGTGGAAAATCATTTTCCCTGTCATTCTGGTGCTGCTTGCGGTCGCCCTGCGCGTCTATGATGCGAAATTCTGGGGTGTGGTCATTATGGGCGGTACCGTGGTCATTCTCGGTTTCCTGCCCTGGCTTGATCATTCTCCGGTCAAATCCATCCGCTACCGTCCAGGCTGGCACAAGCTGGTGTATGCGGTATTCCTGATCAACTTCGTGATCCTGGGCATCATTGGCACAAAAGCGCCAAGTCCTGTCCTGAATATTATTTCTCAAGTGGGTACACTGATTTACCTGGCTTTCTTCCTGTTCATGCCAATCTGGAGCCGGCTGGGCACATTCAAGAAAGTCCCTGATCGTGTGACCTTCCATCCCCACTAAGTTGAAAAATACAGGAATGAACATGTTTAAAAAGTTAATAGGCGCATTGTTATTGGTCGTCACTTTTACCACTCCTGTCCTGGCCGCCGAAGGCGGCATGGAGTGGGATCGTGCTCCCAACCGTGTCAACCATCTGCCTTCTTTGCAAAATGGCGCGAAGCTTTTCGTCAACTACTGTCTGAACTGTCACAGTGCCAACTCCATGCGCTACAACAAGCTCACGGAACTTGGCCTGACCGAAGAGCAGATCAAGGAAAACCTGCTGTTTACCGGCGAGAAGGTTGGCGACCTCATGCGCGTCGCCATGAGCCCATCCGACGCCAAAGCCTGGTTTGGTGCGGCTCCGCCGGACTTGTCGGTCATGGCGCGCGCCAAGGCCGCCAATATGGGGCAGGATGGCACTGACTACATCTATACGTACCTGCGTACGTTCTATCGCGATGCGTCCCGTCCGCTGGGCTGGAACAACCTGGTGTTCCCGAACGTGGGTATGCCGCACGCCATGTGGAATCTGCAAGGTCCGCGCGAACTGGAAACCGTCGACATCCACCCTGTGGAAAAAGACGGCAAGCAGGAATGGCGCAAAATCACCACGAAAGTGGACTCCGAAGGCTTCAAGTCTGTCGTGAGCGACGAGGCGCTGCCCGAGTATCATGGCAGTGCATCGTCACACTCGACGCTGAAGTATCTGGATCCATCCAAACAGGCGCAGTTTGACAACGACGTTGCTGATCTGACGGCCTTTCTGGGTTGGATGTCCGAACCTGAACAACTGCTGCGCAAGAAACTGGGCGTATGGGTGCTGTTGTTCCTCGGACTGTTCTTTATCGTTGTCTGGAGGCTGAACGCGTCTTACTGGAAACACGTTAAGTAAGCGTTGTCGGCAGCAGTCGGGGGATGCAAGCCTTTCCCTTTGCTGCCGATGTCAGAACCACTGTGATTCGGGTCAGTGCTTGTTGTATGATGGCACTGACCTTTTCTTTTTTTTATTTTTTGCGGGAGACTGCACACCATGATGGTGCTTTATTCTGGAACCACGTGTCCATTTTCTCAACGTTGCCGTTTCGTCCTGTACGAAAAAGGCATGGACTTTGAGGTTCGTGATATTGACCTGTTCAACAAGCCCGAGGATATCTCGGTCATGAACCCTTACGGTCGCGTGCCCATCCTGGTAGAGCGCGACCTGATTTTGTACGAGTCCAATATTATCAACGAGTACATTGATGAGCGTTTCCCGCATCCTCAACTGATGCCTGCGGACCCGGTCATGCGTGCGCGTACTCGTCTGTTTCTGCATAATTTTGAAAAAGAGCTGTTTGTTCATGTTGGCGTGCTGGAAGATCGCTCTGCCCGCTCCGACGAGAAGAAGCTGGAAAATGCCCGTCGCATGATTCGCGACCGCCTGTCACAGTTGGCGCCCTTGCTGATCAAAAATCGCTATATGCTGGGCGAAGAGTTCTCCATGCTTGACGTGACCATGGCGCCGTTGCTGTGGCGTCTGGATCATTACGGTATCGAGTTGCCAAAGAACGCAGCGCCGATCCAGAAATACGCCGAGCGAATTTTCTCGCGCCCGGCCTATATCGAGGCATTGACGCCGTCAGAAAAGGTCATGCGTCGCTGATCCGTTCCGGGACAGTTAGCACAGCCACAGACTTAAGGAAAGTGAATGGAAAAACCATCTACCAAACCGTATCTGTTGCGTGCCTGGCATGAGTGGTGTACCGATGCCGGCTACACCCCTCATCTGGTGGTCCATGTCGATGCAGCCTGCCAGGTGCCCAGGGAGTTTGTTCGTGATGAACGTATTACATTGAACGTGGGCGCGATGGCGACCAATCGTTTGGTCATGGGAAATGACTGGATCGAGTTCCAGGCAAGATTTGGCGGGGTTTCACGGCAGATTTCCGTTCCTGTGGCGCGCGTCGAAGCCATTTACGCGCGCGAAACACAGGAAGGGATGCAGTTTGAAGTGGAAGAGTACGATCTGACTGGCGTCGGTTCCGAAGCGCATGATTCGTCTGCGCCAGACGATGATCCGCCACCGTCGCCCCCGCCGAAAGAAAAGGCGCCTTGGCTCAAAGTGGTCAAGTAACCAGGCTGTCCCGGGCCGGTGGCTGCCGACAATGACCGATGGCGGCGTTGGCGGCTTGCCATAGTCAGATCCCAACATTGGGTGGACAAGTGGTCCGGATAGCGATTTTTGCAGCAAAAACAAGACACGAAGGCAGCTTTTTTGACCCTGTGTGCCGTAAAGCTGGACTTTTTGCGTCAGCTTCACATATAATCTTTCTTTCGCCGGTTTAGCTCAGTTGGTAGAGCAGCTGATTTGTAATCAGAAGGTCGAGGGTTCAACTCCTTTAACCGGCACCAGAATTTCAAACGCCCCGTTTTCACACATACTTCTTGTATGTTGATTGCGGGGCTTTTGTTTTGGATTTTTTGTGCTTACCGCTGACGTGGGTGCCGGCACATGCTTGTACAAAGGGCGGCCGTCATTGCTTAACTGTCTGACTCGCCCTGGGAGAACACCTCTTTTGCTGCAAACAGGCCGTTGAGTGCGGCTGGAAAGCCTGCGTAGACAGCCATTTGCATCATGATTTCGACGATTTCCTGCTCGGTGCTGCCGACGTTCAGCGCTCCCTGGATATGCACTTTAAGCTGGGGTGTCGCATTGCCCATCGCCGTGAGTGCGGCGACCACCGCGAGTTCTCTTGTCTTCAGGTCGAGCCCGGGTCTTGAATAGATGTCGCCAAACGGAAATTCAATAATCAGGCGTGCAAAATCCGGCGCGATGTCGCGTAGGCTTTCAATAACCTTTTCGCCACCCAGGCCATCGATTTCCCTGAGTTTTGACCAGCCACGCCGATAGCGTTCGTTGTCCATGTTCTGTTCCTTGCGTTGCGTGATGGAGGCACTTTATACCTTCCGGTTTGGCTTTTCCAATACCATTTTTGTGATACCTTTTCGGTATGAATGAATCCATTGATCTACGCCAGCTACGCTACTTCCTTGCTGTGAGCGAGGAGCTCAACTTCGGGCGCGCCGCGTTGCGGCTGCATATCTCTCAACCACCATTGAGCAGGCAGATTCGCCAGTTGGAAGAGCAGCTCGGGGTGGTGCTATTTCTGCGCAGCAAGACAGGCGTGACGCTAACGCAAGCCGCAGAGGCATTCCTGCCGGAAGTGAAGCGAACGCTGCTTCAAGCGGAAAAGGCGATTGCGGTGGCCCGGGCCTCTGGCGCCGCCGAACGTGGCCGCTTTGTCATTGGATATACCACCGTGTTTGACCGAAGTGCAATACCGGATGTGGCCGATAGCCTGCGTCACTTATTTCCGGGCTGGAATATCGTTACGCGGGGGAAACATTCGATCAGCCTGGTTGGGGACGTGAAAAAAGGGACAATGGATGTGGCATTTATCGGCCTGCACACCGATGTCCGGGGGCTGGAGGCCGAAACAGTGCGTGAAGAGCCGCTGGTGGTAGCCTTGCCTGCCAACCATAAACTGGCCCGGAAGCGCAGGCTCGACTTCGATGCGCTTCGTGGTGAGCCGATGTTCTGGTTTGAGCGCCGACTGAATCCAGGCTACTACGACTTTTGCCAGGCATTTTTTGACGATATCGGTTTCAAGCCAAATATCATTCCAGAGCCCGCTGATCATCACATTATGTTGGGATTGATCGCAGAGGGCAGGGGGATGGCGCTTATTCCCGCGTCATTGCAGAACGTCAAACGCAAGGGAGTTGTCTTTAAGGCGCTGAAGCAGGGAACGCCGAGGTTGTCGATGGGTATCGCGATGGTCTATTGCGAACGCAATCAATCCCCGGTTTTGCAGACGTTTCTTGGATTGATTCGGCAAAGGCGAGACCGCCTGCTATCTGCCTTGTCGCCGGACATCGTTTGATGTGTGATTTTCATGGCCGGATCCAGACTCAGTGCATCCTGCGCCTGGGTAATTACAGGGCGCCAGGCAGGCTGTTTATTGCCTGCGCCCTGCCGCTTTCAGGAGGCTGTGTGTTGTTCAGCAGCTTGCCAGAAAATATCACTTTGTCCCGCTCGCTGGTTCAGTACTCGGGCCACGATAAACAGGCAGTCGGATAACCGATTCAGATAGTGTCTGGCTGCATCGCTGACAGGCTCGGCGGCATTGAGCGCCACGACGCTGCGTTCCGCACGTCTGCACACGCTGCGACACACATGCGCCTGCGCAGCCTGCACACAGCCGCCAGGTAAAATGAATTCGCGCAGCGGTGGCAGGCCTGCATTATGTTCCTGCACGGCCTGCTCGAGTATCGAAACATGAGATGCCGTGAGCGAGGTATAGCCGGGCACACTGAGTTCTGCGCCCAGGTCGAACAGCCGGTGCTGTGCGTATTGCAGGAGGCCTGCAAGGTCGGCGGGTAGTAACGGGTTGCTCACCAGCAATCCAAGCTGGCTGTTGAGCTCGTCGACATCGCCAATGGCCTGAATGCGAATATCGCTTTTTGAAATACGCGAACCATCCCCCAGTCCGGTAGTGCCGTCGTCGCCGGTTTTGGTGATGATCGAAGTCAGTCTGTCGTTCATAATGCTCAGGAAGATAAATATGACAACCGCAATATTAAGGATGTCATTGAAACACGGAGAGTGCTGGCTGGTATAGGGTGCGCCTGCAATTGCGTGCCTGCAATTGCGTATTGCGGCCCAGGTATTATAGTACGCGCCAAACAAAGGTTATGCCAATCCAGGCATCATTTTAGCTGCTGGCTCGGTCATAGCGTCTTGCCAGCGATCGTCTGGCGCTGTCAATGCTCGTTGTGTGCCTGTGCCGGCTGGCTTGGTTCAGCGTTTGTCACTGTCTGTAAGTTGTATCGAGATAGAAATATCTAAGGTGCAGGCACATTTGACGGCGTATCAGGGCGATGCATCAGGCAAACGGCCATGCCTGTGTCTCTGCAAGGCCTGCATGGCAACGATCGCACCACAATGCTGTATACGCATCACGAGCCAGGCTGGCCGTTGTGGCGTGAAGCGCCTTGTAACTGCAGAGAGCGGGCAGATAAATGCCATGTGGCGTTTTCTGTCTTAAAATAGGGCCTGAGATATGCATCAGGAGGTGCGCATGAAAAAGTCTATTGCAACTGTGGTATTAGGGCTGGCGGCTGCGGTGGCAGGTACTGCCTACGCTCAGGAAACCGGAAGGGGTAGCGGCGAAGTGCGACGCATTCAACCGGACCAGGGAAAGATCGCCATCAAGCAGGAAGCGATCAGTGACCTGAAGCTGCCGGCGATGACACTGTCGTATAAAATCGACGCGGCGCTACTCAAGGACATCAAGCCTGGCGATTCGGTCAGCTTTACTGCAGAGCGCGTGGGCAAGGATTACGTGATCAAGGAAATCAGCAAGTAAATTGCCGTTGTCCTGAGCCTGTCAGCGCTGGTGCGCTCGGTCTGAGGCCGGTGCGTGCGTGACGGCCCGGGCGGGATTGGAAGGCGTTGAACGCAAAAAAAAAGGTGCAGCTCGTCATGAGCTGCACCTTTTTTCTGTCTGCCTGGTTTACAGGACGTAACGTGCCAGATCCTGGCTGCTGGCGGCTTCTTCCAGTTTGCTGTTGACATAGTCGGCGTCGATCTTGACGACTTTGCCGCTGCTGGTTGTTGCGTCGAAAGACAGGTCTTCCAGCAGTTTTTCCATGACAGTGTAAAGGCGACGTGCGCCGATATTTTCGGTGCGTTCGTTTACATCAAAGGCCAGCTCGGCCAGGCGATGGATGCCCTCGTCAGAAAATTCCAGCGCGACGTCTTCCGTGGCCATCAATGCCGTGTACTGTTTGGTCAGGGACGCATCGGTGTCCGACAGAATCCGCACGAAATCGGCCGTGGTCAGCGAATCGAGTTCGACCCGGATGGGGAACCGGCCCTGCAATTCGGGGATCAGATCCGAAGGACGGGACAGGTGAAAGGCGCCCGAGGCGATGAACAGAATGTGATCTGTACGCACCATACCGTATTTGGTATTGACAGTCGTGCCTTCTACCAAGGGCAGCAGGTCGCGCTGTACCCCTTGGCGGGAAACATCGCCACCGCCATGTTCCTGCCGCGTCGCAATCTTGTCGATCTCGTCCAGGAAGACAATACCCTGCTGCTCGGCGTTACGGACTGCCGCAGCGCGGATTTCCTCTTCATTGACCCGTTTGGCCGCCTCTTCGTCTACCAGTAGCTTGAAGGCGTTCTTGATGGTCATTTTCGTGGCTTTTTTCTTGTCGCGACTTAAGCCGGCGAACATGCCCTTGAGCTGTTCGGTCATGTCTTCCATGCCTGGCGGCGCCATGATTTCCATGTGAGGCATGGGCTGGGTGACGTCAATTTCGATTTCAGTATCGTCCAGCTGGCCTTCGCGCAGCTTTTTGCGAAATGTCTGGCGCGCGGTATTTTCCTGACGTAGCGGTTCACCGTTGCTGTCGCGCGGCGGGGCTACCAGAACGTCCAGAATACGGTCTTCAGCTGCATCTTCAGCCTGTGTGCGTACGCGGCGGGTTTCCAGCTCGCGGGTCTGTTTGATGGAGATTTCGACCAGATCACGAATAATGGTGTCGACATCACGGCCGACATAGCCAACTTCGGTGAATTTGGTCGCCTCGATCTTGATGAACGGGGCATTGGCCAGCTTGGCCAGACGGCGTGCGATCTCGGTCTTGCCAACCCCGGTGGGGCCGATCATGAGAATATTCTTGGGGTGGATTTCGTGGCGCAGGGGCTCGGGCACCTGCTGGCGACGCCAGCGGTTGCGCAGGGCAACAGCGACGGATTTCTTTGCCTTGTTCTGTCCGACAATATTTTTGTCCAGTTCAGAGACAATTTCTTTGGGGGTCATGACACTCGCTGACATTCTGATATTTCCGGTTAGAGTGTTTCAACAATGTGGTTGCTGTTTGTGTAAATACACAAGTCGCCCGCGATTTCCAGAGACTTCTTGACGATGACTTCCGGGGGCAGGTCGGTATTTTGCAATAACGCCAGGGCGGCTGACTGCGCGTAGGCGCCGCCCGAACCGATGGCGGCAATGCCGTTTTCGGGCTCCAGGACGTCGCCGTTGCCGGTCAGCACCAACGTGTGTTCCTTGTCCGCCACCAGCAGCATGGCTTCCAGACGGCGCAGAA
>DATGQC010000113.1:0-5513 GCA_035304425.1 Advenella sp. | reverse complement strand
ATGCTTGCATGCCTGGGCCTGATCGGCAGTATCGAACGGCACAAAAAAACACGCACCGGATCCTGTCATTCTGGCCTGCAACCCCAGGGATTCAAGCCAGCCGACAATAAGCGAAAGCGGTTTGAAAAGGGCACATGCTGCTGCCTGTAGATCATTTCTGCCAAACTGATGAATATCATGTCCAGCAAAGTCGTGCATTATGATGGATTTTGAATCTCTTGTCAAATCCGGATAAGCAAAAACTGTTGCAGTTGCGACACTGATTGTCGGCACAAATACGACATAAGCGACTTGCGGCACCGGACAAGCCTGCAGCGCTTCGCCCACGCCCTGGGCGAAGGCGGATTGACCGAAGATAAAAACCGGCACATCGGCGCCCAGCGTCAGGCCCAGCGTCTGCAAGGCCTCGCGCGACAAGCCGCAGCCCCACAGCCGATTCAGCGCAATCAGGGTGCTGGCCGCATCACTGGAGCCACCTCCCAGCCCGCCGCCGGCGGGAATCTGTTTGTCCACGGCAATGGTCACTCCTGCCGCCGCGCCGGACTGCGCACCGGCGTGTTGCTGCAGCAGGCGCGCCGCCCGCACAATCAGATCGTCATCATGCGGCACACCCGGCATATCGGTGGCGCGCACGATGCGCCCATCGTCGCGCAAAGTGAAATGCAGCCGGTCTGCCAGATCAACAAAGGTAAACACCGTTTGCAGCAGATGGTAGCCGTCGGCGCGCCTGCCGGTGACGTGCAGAAACAGGTTCAGCTTGGCCGGCGCCGGAACATCATGCAAAGACGTCATTCGCTCTCGGTCACGACGCGAACGGTGATGCGGTCGCCCGCCATGGTGCGCTCAAAATTCAGGCGGGTGGGCCCTTTGCTGTCAAAATCGGACATATTCACCCGCCAGCCGGCTTCATCGAACGCCTGTGCGCCCTGGGCCGCCCCGGCCTGCCCTGCCGCGCGCCGGTCCTTACCCTGGCCACCCGCTTGGCCATTGCGCTGGCCTTTCAGCCAGTTGCGCATGCCGCTGACCGGAATCGGGCTGCCCAGCACTTCGGCTACCAGGGCATCGGGATCGCTGGCGACCGTGCGCTGGCCGTTGGACCGAGTCAGCACAGCCTGATGATCGGCCACGACCACCCGGGCCAATGTGGAACCCAGCGGATTGGTCAAATCCAGCGTGAGCACCGCCCCCGTATCCAGCCAGGTAAAACCGCCCTGCACCGAGTCGCGGTTGCGCTCTGCGCTGCGATCATACACCGTCAGGGCAAAGCGCCCGGAACGCTCGAATGTGCCATCAGCGCCGGCAGTCTGTGAAGACGGCGGCCGCGAAGGCGCGGTGGAACATGCCGCCAGCGTGGCGGCCACCAGACAGATTGCGGTCAATCGGGTAATGCGGGTCAGGCGTAATGCACTTACATTCATTTGAGGCGGACTCCCAGTCGTTTGAGGGTATCTTTGAGCGTCGGGTTTTCCTTATCCAGTTGCCAGCCTTGCTTGAGCAGCGCCCGGGCCCGTTTTTTATCGCCATTGGACCAGTATACTTCGGCCAGATGCGCCGCGATATCGGCTTGCGGCGACAACTCGAAGGCATTTTCCAGATACTGGCTGGCCAGCGCATCGTTGCCCAGCCGGAACTGCAGCCAGCCCATGCTGTCCAGGATGAAAGGGTTGCCCGGCGCCAGTTGCACCGCTTTGTCCAGCAGCGTCTGCGCCTGTTCCAGATTGATGTTCTGGTCGGCAAAAACGTAGCCCAGCGCGTTGTAGGCGTCCGGCGAGTCCGGTTTGAGCGCGATCACCTGCCGCAGCAAGGTTTCCATTTCGACGATTTTGCCTTGACGCTCGTACAGCATCGCCAGGTCATATTTGATGGCCGGGCTGTCAGGCAGGGCCTTGTCGGCCTGAACCAGGCGGGCGACCGCCCTGTCGGTGCGGCCGGCGGCGGCCAGCACCTGTGCGCCCGCCAGCTCGACAATGATTTTATCGTCGGGGGTTTCGGTGCGAATGTCGGCGATCAGCGCCATGGCTTTGTTCAGCTCCCCCAGCTTGCCGTAAAGCGCCGCCTGCTTCATGCGGATCTGCGGCAGGGCAGCCGATTCATCGATTTTATCCAGCTGGGCAATCGCATCGCGATACTTGCCCTCATCTTCATCAATCTGGGCAAACAACACGCGGGCATCGGTAGACTGGCCCTGGGCATTGGTTTCAGCGTCGGACAATGCCTCGCGCCGCTGCCCCTGCACCTCCAGAAACTCGGTCAGGCGCGCACGCGCCGTTTTATAGTGTTTTGCCTGGTAATTGACCTGGGCCTCCAGGTACAGCAAGTCAAAGTCTTCGGGAAAGGCCTTGCGCATGCGCTTGAGATCGGCCAGGGCCGGCTCGAATTTGCGGTCATCGACCAATTGACTGATATACAAAAGGCGAACCCGGCGGATACCGGGATGGTCGGCGATGAACTTGCGCCCCAGCGACATGGCCAGGTCGTGGTTGATTTTGACGCCGTATTGCAATACGCGCTCGGCCGCGGCATCGGAATCGGGATCAAGCGCCAGCGATTTGCGCGCCGCTTCCCAGGCCAGCACCGGATTGCCCGCCTGGGACGCCAGATCGGCCAGCAGCAGATGCGCGACCGAAAAGTTGTCGCCGTTCTTGTCAATGACCTTTGTAAAGACCTCAAGGGCTTCCTGCTTGTCTTTCATGCGCGCCACCACGGCGGCAGCCTGGTACAGGGCGCGATCCTTGTTGCCGGCCTTGGCGATACGCTCGCGCAGCGCCTTGACAATGCCTGCGGTATCGCCATTGCTGGCCGCCAGCGCCAGCGTCGCAGCCACGGCCTCTTCATCGCCGGGCGCCAGCCGGCTCCAGAGTCGCGCCGCTTCGGCTGCCTGCCGGGGCTTGGAGGTGGCCATATACAGATGCATGGCGCGTTTGGCCAGACGCGGCATTCTGCGCTCACGCGCCATGGTCATTGCCGTTTCTGCCGCCAGATCGATTTTGCCTTCCTGGGCGGCAATTTCCATGATGAGCAGACGATAAATATCATCCGCGTCGGTGTGGTTGACCAGCGTCACAGGCCTGGCCTGCTCGTTCGAGAGAAAATCCAGCATGGCGCGCCGGTCTATCGGCTGATCGAACTGGGCATGCGCGAGCGCAGTCCACATGAGCGGAGCAACAAGGACTGCGGCGCGAATAACGCTTTTCATCGGAATCACAGGCAAGCGAGGCAGTGGCTGATAACAAAAAACAAATGTTATCATCCCTGCTTAGTTATTATTAATAAATCCTTAAAACATAAGCATTTTATCTGCGTCAGCGTGCCTGTGCCCGCGCCGCGGACATCCGTCTTTTTCCTATGCCTGAACTACCTGAAGTTGAAACCACCCGCCGTGGCCTGGACATGATCATTACCGGCAAGCGGCTGCTTGCAGTCCATGTGCACGAAGCGCGGATGCGCTGGCCGGTAACGCCCGGGCTGAATCTCATTTTGCAGGGCAAGCCATTACTGGCGTGCGAGCGTCGGGGTAAATACCTGTTGTTGCGTTTCGAACACGGCACCCTGCTGGTGCATCTGGGTATGTCCGGATCGCTGCGCCATGTACAGGCGGGTGAATTTTTACGCAAGCACGATCATGTCGAGTGGTGTTTCGACGGCGTCACGGTCCGCCTGAACGATCCGCGGCGCTTTGGCGCAGTGCTGTGGCACGCGAACGACGCCGGCCCTGTCGCGTCCCACCCGTTGCTGGCCGGACTGGGCATAGAACCGTTTGACGCGGCCTTTACGCCGCAAATGCTCCATGCCGGATTGCAGGCGCGCAGCGTCGCCATCAAGCAGGCGCTGCTGGGCGGCCAGATTGTGGTGGGCGTAGGCAATATTTATGCATCGGAAAGCCTGTTCGCCGCCCGTATTCATCCACGCACGCCGGCCAACCGCGTTTCGCCGGCAAGAGCGAAGCGCCTGCACGCGGCAATATTGGACACCCTGGAAAAAGCGCTGGAGTCAGGCGGCAGCACCCTGCGCAACTACACGGGTACGCAGGGCGAGCCCGGCGCGTATTTTGACATTCACGCCGCCGTCTATGACCGCGAAAACCAGCCCTGCCGCAGCTGCGGCACGCCAATCCGCAAGATTGTGCAGGGCCAGCGCGCCACGTTCTACTGTCCTAAATGTCAGCGCTATTGATGACCTTGCCCGGGTTCATCAGAATATGAGGATCCAGCGCGCGCTTGATCTTGCGCATCAGGGCCAGTTCCACGTCGGATTTGTATAACGGCAGCAGATCTTTTTTCAGCTGCCCCACCCCATGCTCGGCGCTGATCGAGCCGCCAAAGGCGTGCACGCTGTCATGGACCAGTTGATACACTTGCGGCTGCAGTTCCAGAAATGCAGTCTCATCCGAGCCTGCCGGCGCCGCCACGTTGTAATGCAGATTGCCGTCGCCCAGGTGGCCAAAAACAATGTGCCGCACACCCGCGAACGCCGCCTGCAGCCGGGCATTGGTCTGCTCGACAAAATCGGCCATGCGCGAGACGGGAATCGACACATCGTGCTTGATGTTTTTACCCATCTGTTTTTCCGCCAACGGGATGCTTTCACGCAAATGCCACAACTCGTTGCTCTGGGCGATGGAGGCCGCGATGACAGCGTCCACCACATCGCCATCTTCAATAGCCTGGCCCACCACTGTTTCAAAACGTTCGCGGGCATGATCGGCGCTTTCGCTGTCGGAGATTTCCAGCAGCGCATACCACGGGCACTGCCTGCCGGACGCGTCAAACGGCCATTTCTGCTGTTCAAACTGAAGCGTGACCGAATCCAGGCAATAGTGGGATATCAGTTCAAACCCGGTCAGGGCGGCGCCGAACCCCTTGCGGGCCCGGGCCAGCATCCGCGCGGCCGCCGGCATGTCGTTGAAAGCAAGCATCGCCGTGCATCGCGCCACCGGCTGCGGATACAGCTTGAGCGTTGCCGCCGTGATGATCCCCAGCGTGCCTTCGCTGCCGATATACAGATCCCGCAAATCGTAACCGGTATTGTCCTTGCGCAGGCCGCGCAAGCCGTGCCAGATCTCGCCCTCTGCCGTGACCACTTCCAGACCCAGCGTCAGGTCGCGGGTATTGCCATAGCGAAGCACCTGCGTGCCCCCTGCATTGGTAGCCAGATTGCCGCCAATCGTGCAACTGCCTTCGGCAGCCAGACTCAGCGGAAACAGGCGGTCTGCCTCAATGGCGGCCTGCTGCACTTCGCGCAACGTACAACCGGCCTGCACGGTGATCGTATCGTCGGCCGTATCCACCTGCAGGACGCGGTTAAGTCGTGTAAGCGCAATCACGACGCTGTTGCCTTGCCCATCGGGCGTCGCGCCCCCGCAAAGACCGGTATTGCCGCCTTGTGGCACCATGGGCACCTGGTGCGCCACACAGGTGCGCACGACCTGCGCGACTTGCTCGACCGAGGCAGGACGCACCACGGCCAGCGCCTGGCCGCTATAGCGGCCGCGCCAGTCGGTCAGATACGGCTGG
>DATGQC010000112.1:0-2806 GCA_035304425.1 Advenella sp. | reverse complement strand
ATCCAGCAATAAGGTAATCAAACGCGATACGCTTGTCAGGCAGGCCGTACAGGGGCGCCGCGCAGGCCTGCGGCATGTATTGCTGCTACGCGTCAACATCAGGCCGCATTCGCAATGGCCGTATTGTTGCCGCTGGCCACGCTGTTTACGTCGGAAACCCAGGCGTCATGCTGTACCGCAGCAACTTCGCCTATGATAAACAGCGCCGGTGCCGCGGCCTGGGCGGCCAGATTATCCAGATCTGCCAGGGTGCCCGCGTATACTTTTTGTGAAGGGCGTGTGGCATGACTGACCACGGCAACGGGTGTCCCGGCGCTCCGGCCGCGTTGCGTCAGTTCGCGGGTGATTCTCGCTGCATTGACGGTGCCCATGTAGACCACAATGGTCTGACGCGGTCGCGCCAGGGTATCCCAGTCAATCGCGTTGTCGTCGCGACAGGTGTGGCCGGTAACAAATAACACCGATTGCGAATGGTCGCGGTGGGTCAGCGGAATGCCGGCATAGGCAGAGGCGCCCAGTGCCGCGGTGATACCCGGGATCACCCGACAGGCGATTCCTTGTTCTGTCACTGCCTGCATTTCCTCACCGCCACGTCCGAAAATAAAGGGATCGCCACCTTTGAGCCGGACCACCCGCAGGCCTTTTTTCGCGTGGCTGATCAACAGTTCATTGATCTGATCCTGTGGCACCGAATGGTGACCGCCGCGTTTGCCCACCGGCACCCGCTCGGCATCTCGGCGGATCAGCGTCATTATTTCGTCTGAAATCAGTGCGTCATGAAAAACAATATCGGCCTGCTGAATGGCTTGCAAGGCATTCAATGTAAGCAGTCCGGGGTCGCCCGGGCCGGCGCCGACCAGCGCGACTTCTCCGTGTTGCGGTACCCCGCTGGCCAGCTGTGCCTGCAGCAACGCCTCGGCGCCTGCAGTGTCGCCCGACTGCGCAGCATCGGCAAAGCGGCTGCTAAATAGCATTTCCCAGAAGCGTCGTCGTTCCGTAAGGGACCCCAGCTGTTGCCTGACCCTGCCTCGCCAGCGTCCTGCGATGCGGGCCATATTGCCGAACTGCTGGGGAATCAGGGTTTCCAGTTGCTGGCGCAATTGGCGGATCAGCACCGGCGCCGTTCCATTGCTGCTGATGGCAATTTGCACCGGAGAGCGATCAATTACCGATGGAACGATATAAGAACATAGTTGTGGATTGTCCACGACATTGACCAGCTTTTTACGCGCTTGGGCGGCATCCGAGACGGTCTGGTTCACTGCGGTGTCGTCGGTGGCCGCCACAACCAGGAATACTTCGTCGAGCCAGTGGGCTTCAAATTGCGCTCCACGCAGCACCACTTTGTCCTGTTCTATCCACGACTTCAGTTGTGGCGTCAGATCCGGGGCCGCCAGGTGAACACGCGCGCCGGCCTCAAGCAGGGCGTGAGTCTTGCGCTCGGCCACTGTGCCGCCGCCAATCACCAGTACGGGACGCCCTGCAAGATTGGCAAATAAGGGAAAGGTCTGCATGGTGTTTCGGGCCAAATGTGAAAGAAGAGCGGTTATATGGTTATTACAGGTGTAATCGTAGTGTTTTTACAAATAATGGAAAAATATATATCTGCTTGTAGCTTAGATCTTTCAGTAATAAGCGGCTATTACATACGCAATAGGCTTATATAGATAGGGGTAATGTAAAAATGACATATCTGTCGTTCGTGCAGTGCGCAATCGTTGCTAGGATGAAACCCGTATAAATAGTAAACCATCTATATAAATAGTAAACAACGAGTGGCAAACCGCCTCAAGGCATGGGTCTGATGATCCTCTTTCTGCCGGGTGAGTATTGCCCGTGCGCAGGGAAATTTGACAAATGAGTTATCCACCACTATCGGGGTTGCCGATCAATTCGGATACGCTATCGGAATTGCAGAAGAATCTTTCGGGGTTGAACCCGTTGCAGACAGCATGGTTGTCGGGCTATTTGTGGGCGCGCAGCCAGCAGATGGATGCGCCCGTGGCCGTCAGCGCCGGTGCCGCCGCCGCGCCGGGCGCGCCGGAACAGGCCAGTCCGGTGCTGATCTTGTCGGCATCCCAGACCGGCAATGCCCGCCGGGTGGCCCAGTCTTTGCAGGATAAACTGAAGGCTGCCGGAGTGGCATCGGTACTGAAAAATGCGGGTGAGTACAAGAGCCGGCAACTCGCTTCAGAGCGTCTTGTTTTGATTGTTGCTTCGACCCAGGGCGATGGCGAGCCGCCCGAAGAGGCACTGACCCTGCACAAGGCCCTGTTCGGCAAAAAGCCGCCCGAGGTCAAATCACTGCAGTTCGCAGTGCTGGGATTGGGTGACAGTTCCTACCCGGATTTTTGCCAGGCAGGCAAGGACTTCGATTCGCGTCTGGAACAACTGGGCGCGCAGCGTCTATTTGAACGTGTAGACTGCGACCTGGATTACCAGGCAACCGCTGATCAGTGGGTTGAAAAGGCAGTGGCCTGGCTGGTCGAACACGAAAGCCGCAATACGGCAGCCACCTCGACGGCCGGCAGTGTCAGCGCGCTGGTCAACGAGCCGCAGACGCATGCGCAAATTTATACGCGCGAAAAACCGTTTACCGCCACCATTCTGACCAATCAGAAAATCACCAGTCGCGATTCGCTCAAGGACGTCCGGCATCTGGAGTTTGATCTGGGCGACTCGGATATCCGTTACCAGCCGGGCGATGCGCTGGGTGTCTGGTTTCGCAATGACCCCGCGCTGGCTGATTCCATTTTGTCGTCGACCGGTGTCGATGGCGCCGCCAATGTGACGCTGGCTGATGGCA
>DATGQC010000111.1:0-3283 GCA_035304425.1 Advenella sp. | reverse complement strand
CGACCTGATGGTCGACCGTTCGATAGACGTATGCAATTTTGATGCGAGCTGGAGCGGCGGGCCCACGGAATGGCGCCGCGTTGCCGCCATGGCCATGTCTTTCGAAGTCCAGATGGGGCACCACGAGGAGCCCCAGGTGTCCGCACACCTGCTGGCCTCCATCCCCCATGGGACATATATGGAAGTATTTCACCCTGACCGCGACCCGCTGTTCTACAGCCTGGTCGAAAACCGCAATCCGTTTGACAACGGCGTTTATAAGGTGCCCGACGGGCCAGGATGGGGACTGAAACTGGACGAAAAAACCATCGCCAGGTTCCGGGTAAATTGAATCGTCGTGAATGATTTGACTGGCGACGCTCGCAAGTCTCCCGCAACAGCGTGGCCTGACCCGTCAATCAACCCGCTGTTGCGCCAAGATTCAGATGGCGCAACAGCTTGGCCGGAACACAATCGTACGCCGGATCAAACCGTCGCCGTCGCAGCGACACAATCATGAGTCACTAACCACCGTTGCCGGCAAGCACAAACCTGGGGACATGCACGTCCCCTTGCGTTTCAATCACCAGGTCTACCTCGGCGTTGCCCGAAAGCAGAGCGCAATCTCCCAGCACATTGCTGATCAGTCTCGGGCCTTCCTGTAATTCTATGAGCGCGACATTGTAGGGAAGGCGGTCTTTGAATGCCGGGTGATAAGCAACGTGATACACCACCCAGCTGATTATTTTCCCCCGTCCCGCGGCTTTGCTCCACGACCAACTCGTGGAAAGACAACCCGGGCAGCATCTGCTGGGAGGCAGCCAGTTGTGGCCGCAACGCGCGCAAGTCTGGAACGTCAAGCTTCCATGCGCCAGGGATTCCCAATATGGACGGTTGCAGTCGTTGATGTCCGGAACCAGTTCATTATCCATGACTTTAGTCTCCCAAAACAAGTGTGGCATGCGTATGCATTGTGCCGCCCTGATTGCTGACGACGCACACGTCAGCGCCGGGGACCTGCAGTGTGGCCGTGCCTCGAATTTGTCGGACACCTTCCAGAATCAATTGCAATCCAGGCATGCCGGTCTCGGACAACAGGCCTCCACTGGTATTGACCGGTAATCGGCCCCCGATCTCGATTTGCCCATCGCAAACGAATTGCGCTACTTTGCCCTTCTCGCAGAACCCGTAATCTTCCAGGGTCATCAGGGGCGTGATGGTAAAGCAATCGTACAACTGCGCGACGTCCACGTCGGCCGGCGTAATACCGGCCATGTCGAAGGCCAGTCTGCCCGACTGCACCGCCTGGGTAGAGGTCAACGTCGGCCGCGCGGGAAGCTCCCAGGAGGTCTGTCCGCTGCCCATGCCAAGTATGGGCACCGCGTGATCAATCCCCCGTGCTCTGGCGGCCTGCCGGCTCATGATCACGACGGCGGCGCCCCCATCCGAGAGCAGACAGCAATCGTCGCGGCGCAAAGGGTCGATCAACAACGGGGACGCCAGGTAATCGGCCATTGAAATTTCCTTTCTTAACTGCGCATGCGGGTTCAGGGCGCCGTGCTTTCGCGCCGCCAGCGCGACTGCGGCAAAAGCCTCTGGCGGCGTGCCATATTCAAGCATGTGGGCCCGGTGAATCATGCCATAGCCTGCCGCCGTGGAAAACCAGCCAAACAGACTATCGTTGCCTCTGGGCCTTGCATATACATCGCGACTGCCGCTGCGCGGGTTGTCAGCATAGCTGACAAGCGCAATATCGCATTGCCCTGTTTCAATCGCCATGATTGCAAATGAAATGAGCGAAATGTTGGCGGCGCCCCCCTGGTCCCAGGCGCCGCCCCACCGCGGTTGTATCCCCAGGCCTTCTGCAACCTTTTGCCCATACAGAATTTCCCGTTTTGAGGTCGGCGTCTTCACAAACAAGGCATCCACCGCTTCCTTTTCAACCCCGGCATCTGCAAGTGCGCTGGCGCACGCGGCTACATTGAGCGAAACCGTGTCCTGCCCCAGTTTCCCAAACGCGGTATGCCCGATACCCGCGATCACATATTTCCCCCTGAGGGAATCAGATTTGACGGTCATAGGTTTATTTCCCACTGAAAACAGGCGCGCGTTTTTCTTTAAAAGCGGTTGTGCCTTCCCGGGCATCGTCGGACGCGAGCAGTATTTTATTGACCATCTGTTCAAATCGTAGCCCGCCGGCCAGCCCCAGTTCCGGCCCTCGCAACGCCAGCTCTTTCGCTGCCTGCACGGCCAGGGGCGCATTACCTACAATTTGCCGCGCATAGGCCATGGCGGTATCAAGCAACTGTTCGGGCGCGACGACCCGATTGACCAGTCCCCACCGTTCGGCGGTAGGCGCGTCAATGCTGTTTCCTGTCAATAGCATTTCCATGGCGATGGCGTGCGGCAACTGCGCCATAATGCGCTGGGTTCCGCCGTTGCCGGCGATAATGCCGCGCTTGACCTCCGCCAGGCTGAAAGTCGCGTGCTGAGCGGCAACGCGGATATCGGTGGCCAGCAACAATGTCATCCCGCCGGCCAGGCAATAGCCATTGACCGCCGCAATAATCGGCTTCCATACCTCCAGGCCACGATTGAGCAGCATGCCTTTCTGCGTTTGCCAGAATTCGTCCAGCGCGCTTTTGCGGGTGATGAAGCTTTTGAGGTCTGCGCCGGCGCTGAATGATTTGTCGCCCGCGCCGGTAATGACCGCAGCCCGGATACTGTTATCGTCACGCACGCGTTCCCAGGCGGCGGACAATGCGGCGTAATGTTCGGCATCAAACGCATTGCGTTTTTCCGGCCTGTTGATCGTGATAAGGGCAATGCCGTCTTCCGGCACGGTAAAGTCAATCGACATGAGTGTTCTACCTTTATGATAAGGAACGTAAAATGGCGGCCGTGTGCTCGCCCAGTCTGGGTGCGGGCCCGGTTACTTCCGGCCGGATCGTATCGAACGATAGCGGCAACCCTGCCAGTACAAAATCGGCGCCATTCACTTGACGCAGCATGTCAATCTCCTGCACCTGGGGCTCTTCAAGCGCCTCTTGAATGGTATTGATGGGCGCAACCGGCACGCCGGCCGCCTCCAAACGCGACACCCAGAGCGCCCTTGGCTCTGCGGCCAGTATGTTCTGAATTGCGCTGACGATTGCTTCGCGATTTTTCAGACGCTGCCGGTTCGTTTCAAACCGTTCATCGTCACACCATTCTGGATGCCCCATCACGCTCGCCAGTTTGGCAAATAGCCGATCATTGCCGGCGCAGATCATCATCGGCCCGTCCAGCGTGTCGAATCCCTGGT
>DATGQC010000110.1:0-5491 GCA_035304425.1 Advenella sp. | reverse complement strand
TTTCATATACAAGACTGCTGTGTTGCATGCCGGCGCAGGCAGGCGACCCGCTTCATCGGAGCGTCACTTGCTGTTGCCGGCGCAACGCGCAATCAACCACGACCGACATAAGGCATTTTGGTCGCCATGATGGTCACAAACTGCACGTTGGTTTCCAATGGAAAATCACACATGGCCCGTACAGTCTGAGCGACATGCGCCACGTCCATGACCGGCTCCACACGGGTCTCGCCGTTTGCCTGGATGATGCCCTTTTGCATGCGCTGCGTCATGTCGGTGCCGGCATTGCCGATATCGACCTGACCGCAAGCGATATTGTACGCCCGCCCGTCAAGCGACAGGGATTTGGTCAGTCCGGTGACGGCGTGCTTGGTAGCAGTATAGGCAATACTCAGGGGCCTGGGCGCATGCGCTGAAATGGAACCATTATTGATAATCCGACCACCTTGCGGGTCCTGCTGGCGCATAACACGGAACGCTGCCTGCGCACACAGGAACATGCCGGTCAGATTCACATCGACAATATCACGCCACTCCTGTACCGAGAACTCGTCGACAGGCACCGGCGTACCGCCCCGACCCGCATTGTTAAAAAGCACATCAACGCGCCCATACTCGCGCTGTGCCGTATCAAACAGCCTGCGCACCTCCTGTTCGCTGGTCACGTCGGTGGGCACCACCAATGCCCGGGTTGCATCAACCCCTGCCGCTGTGCGGGTCTTCTCCAGGGCATCGGCGCGCCGGCCGGCCAGCACAACAGCGTAGCCGGTGCCCAGCAGCTCAAGCGCCACTGCGCGCCCGATGCCGGATCCTGCTCCAGTGACCACGGCGACTTTAAGGGAGGGGGTATTCATTCTTGTTACTCCTTTGGAAACGGAACCGCTATGCTATCAGGTTTGAAATAATTCCTACAGGCGCGCACCGCCTGCTTTTTTTCATGCTGTTTCATACCACGCTCAATAATCAGTGACGCGTATCGACCATGCTTGCCCGCCACCGCGACAAAAAACGAACCGGTTCAGACAATTGCCGAAAAGTGATGTTTTTTTTGCTATGATTTTCTTTTGCCGCCACCGTCATCATTATGCTTAAATTTCCCGGTAATGTCTTCATGATTATCGCACCCAGCGGTGCGGGCAAATCAAGTCTGGTCAATGCGCTACTCGCGCAGGACAACAACATCTCTTTGTCCATCTCCTGCACGACACGCGATCCGCGCCCCGGTGAGCAGGAAGGCCGGGAGTATTATTTCACCACCAAGCAGGACTTTCTGCAATTGCGTGAAACCGGGCAGTTGCTTGAATGGGCCGAAGTCCACGGCAACTTTTACGGCACGCCACGCCCGCCCATAGAAAAAGCCATAGCCCTGGGCAAGGACATTCTGCTGGAAATCGACTGGCAAGGCGCGCGGCAGGTTCGGCAACATTTCCCTGGCGTAACCGGTATTTTCATCCTCCCGCCATCCATCGAAGTGCTGGAAACCCGGCTGACCCAGCGCGGGCAGGATTCGCCCAGCGTCATCACCCGCCGGATACTGGCAGCCGGAAGCGAGATCGCGCACGCGCCAGAGTGCGAATATGTTATTATCAATGAAGATTTTGCCACAGCCCTGAATGAATTACAGAAAATCGTTGCAGCCGCAAGGCTCCGATACCAGTCCCAGGCCGCCCGGCATGCCCAACTCTTCTCTCAGCTCGGAATTTCCGATTCCGTTCGGTAATTTGACTTTAATTTTTTTGCTTACCCGCTAAGGACAACACCATGGCTCGTATTACTATCGATGATTGCATGATGCACATCCCCAACCGCTTCAACCTGACGCTGGCTGCGACCTATCGCGCCCGCGAACTGGCTCAGGGCCATGAACCCCGCGTCGATCCTGACAAGGACAAACCAACCGTGATCGCACTGCGTGAAATTGCCAAAGGTCTGACCGGAGCGGAAATGCTGCGTAAAGTACCGACCTGATTGTCGGGTACAGGCAGGTCATATGGGACTCAAGGACGCATCTTCCTCGCTATTGCACGCACTGCGTGCCGGGTCCCCTTTCCGCCGAAGAAATCGTAATGGCCAGCGCCAGTCCGCACAGGCAGCCACCTCGATCGCAAGCACGCCACTACTGCAAGACAATGAGCAGCGCATCCCCCCGCAAGCCGTACCCAACAGCGCCACGCGCCACGAACCGGCCATTGCGTCGCTGGCGCATTTGACCGAAATGCTGTCCACCTATATGGACAGCAAGGAAATCGACAAGGTGCGGGAAGCCTACCGCTTTGCCGATCAGGCGCATCTGGGCCAGTTCAGATCATCGGGCGCGCCTTATATTACTCACCCGATCGCGGTGACTGAAATCTGCGCCGGCTGGAAGCTGGACTCCAACGCCCTGATGGCTGCCCTGCTGCATGACGTTATCGAAGACCAGAACGTCTCCAAAGCCGAGCTTGCTGAAAAATTCAATCCGGACGTGGCCAACCTGGTGGACGGTCTGACCAAGCTGGAAAAACTCAATTTTGCCACCAAGGCCGAACAGCAGGCGGAAAGCTTCCGCAAAATGCTGCTGGCCATGGCCAAAGATGTGCGCGTCATTCTGATCAAATTGGCCGATCGGCTGCATAACATGCGTACGCTGGATGCCGTCGGCGCTGAAAAACGCAGGCGGGTGGCCAATGAAACCCTGGAAATCTACGCCCCCATTGCACACCGGCTGGGCTTGAATGCATTGGTGCGCGAGTTACAGGACCTGTGCTTTGAGGCCAGCAACCCGAATCGCTATAACGTGTTGAAAAAAGCCGTACTGGCTGCACGCGGCAATCGCCGTGAAGTCCTCACCCGCATTGCTGAAAATATTACATCTGCCATGCCTGCCAATGGCATCGAAGCGGAAATCAGCGGCAGGGAAAAGTCGCTGTTCAGCATCTACAACAAGATGCGCGAACAGAAAAAGTCCTTCTCTGAAGTGCTGGACATCTATGGCTTTCGCATTATCGTGCACACCCTGCAGGAATGCTACCTGACATTGGGCACCATCCACCAGCTCTACCGGCCGGTGCCGGGCAAATTCAAGCATTACATCGCCATCCCGAAAATCAACGGCTATCAGTCGCTGCATACCACGCTGGTTGGTCCTTATGGCACGCCCATCGAGTTTCAGATTCGTACACGGGACATGGATCATATTGCCGAGAAAGGCGTCGCCTCGCACTGGATGTACAAGGAAGACGATATTTCGCTGAACGATCTGCAAAAGCAGACCCATCGCTGGCTGCAGTCATTACTGGACATCCAGAGCCAGACCGGCGATTCCGGTGAGTTTCTGGAACACGTCAAGGTCGATCTGTTCCCTGACGCTGTCTATGTGCTCACACCCAAAGGAAAAATCGTCTCGCTGCCACGCGGTGCGACGCCCATTGATTTCGCCTATGGCATTCATACTGATATCGGCAACCAGGCGGTCGCCGCCAAAATCAACGGCGAATTTGTCCCCCTGAAAACCGAAATAAAAAGCGGCGATACGATCGAAATTGTCACCTCGCCGGCGTCCGAGCCCAACGTGCAATGGCTCAATCATGTGCGCACAGGCAAGGCGCGCTCCGAAATCCGCCATTTCCTGAAAACCGTCAAATATGAAGACTCTATTCATTTTGGTGAAAAAATGCTCAGGCAGGCCTTGCAGGAACTGAACATTCCCCTGCCCGATGCCGACAATGCCGAATGGGAAAAACTGGCACGCAGTTCGGGCGCATCCTCGCGCGAAGAGATTCTGGCCGATATCGGGCTGGGCCGCAGGCTGGCTGCCGTGGTCGCTCGCCGTTTTGCGGTTGAAAATGCCATGCTGGCCACCAGTGCCGCAGTTATTGACGAAGTGTCTATTGCTCACGCCGGGATGATCTTCATTCAGGGCAACGAAGGTCAGGCAGTCCAGCTCTCGGGTTGCTGCAGCCCTATTCCCGGCGACAGCCTGGTCGCCCTGATCCGTCCTGGTCATGGCCTGGTCGTGCATACTGATGACTGCCCGACCGCGATGCGCCTGCGCTCCCGCGAACCCGACCGCTGGGTGCAGGTGTACTGGGATGAAGAAACCGCCTCTCACCTGCCGGTGCGCATGGAAATTGTGATCCGTAACGAAAAAGGCGTGCTGGGTCGTATTGCCGCGCAAATCTCCGCGGCCGACTCCAACATCCTGACCATGTCCATGAATGAAGACGCCCAGAATCTGGCCGTAGTGCATCTGACGATTCAGGTCCATGACCGCAAGCATCTGGCACGGGTGTTCCGCATGGTTCGCCACGTATCGCAGGTGCAGAAAGTGGCGCGTCTCAAAGTCAGACCAAATCAGGATCCGGTACTGTAGCGGCCAGGCGGCCCGAAATCAGCGTAATTTTCTGATCACAGCGCGCCGCCAGTTTCTGGTCGTGTGTTACCAGTACCAATGTGGCCGCCTTTTCCCGGTTCATCTCAAACATTAAATCCGCAATGCGCTGGCCGGTTTCTGTATCCAGGCTGCCGGTTGGTTCATCGGCAAACAGAATCGCCGGGCTTACCACAAACGCACGGGCCAGTGCCACCCGCTGCTTTTCCCCCCCAGACAATGTTTTAGGGTAATGATGCATTCTTGCGGCCAGCCCGACCCGCTCAAGCATCTGCCGGGCGGGCTCGCGCGCCCGCTGCCCCTGTAACTCCAGCGGCAGCATGACGTTCTCCAGCGCGGTCAGATTGGGCAGCAATTGAAATGACTGAAACACGAAACCGATATTCTGGGCACGCAGTACGGCACGAGCGTCTTCATCCATATCAAAAATATGTCTGCCCATCAGCCGCACCTGTCCCGACGTCGGGGTGTCCAGGCCAGCCAGAATACCCAGCAGCGTGGACTTGCCTGATCCGGAACTACCTGTAATGGCTAATGTCGCGCTGCGTTCGAGCGCAAAGGAAATATCATCTAAAATGTCCAGCGTGCCCGTTGCCTCGACAACCTGTTTTTTCAAATGAGAAACTTCTATGACAACATCTGCGTCCATGATTCGTGTTCTGTCCATTCTGATAAGTCTTTGGGTGTTCGTCTGGCCGCAAGCGGCCAAAGCCCAGGAGAAACCGGTATCGGCCAACGCACCGGTCGTTCTGGTCGTGGGTGACAGCCTGTCTGCGGAATATGGTATCAGACGCGGTGCCGGCTGGGTACAGTGGCTGGCGGAGAATAAAAAAGAAGCGCTGGGCGATGCCCGGCTGGTTAACGCCAGTATCAGCGGCGATACCACCGCAGGCGGCCGCAGCCGTCTGCCTGCCCTGCTGAAAAAACATCAGCCTGCCATCATGATACTGGAGCTGGGCGCCAATGACGCATTACGGGGGCTCTCGCTTGAAGCCAGCCGTGACAATCTGCAAAACATGATCGATAGCGCCAAGGCCATCAAAGCTAAAGTGATCCTGATCGGCATGCAGATTCCCCCCAACTTCGGCCCCGATTACGCCCGCCAGTTTCAGCAGATGTTCG
>DATGQC010000109.1:0-6912 GCA_035304425.1 Advenella sp. | reverse complement strand
GTGCGACCAGGCGTGGCAGTGGCCTCGGCGTGGCTCAGGACGATCCTGCCCATCATCACAATGATGCTGGGTACGATTCTGTTTATTCTGACCGCGCCGCCGGAATTCCGCTTGAAACTGGTTTCCAGCACAAGCTTGTGGAGCATCGCAATAGGCCATACTATGTTACTTTCCTTACCTTCCTTTATTGCCATGATCCATGCCATGAAAGGACTTGCGCCGACCCGCCTTGCACTGTCCGGCGCCGCCGCAGGCTTGCTGGCCGGCGCGCAGGGCGTACTCATCTATGCGTTGTATTGCCCCGACATGCCTGCGCCGTATTGGAGCGCGTTGCAGATTGCGGCCATGTTTATGACAACTGCTATTGGTGCCGCGCTCGGCCCGAGCTGCTTAAGATGGTGAGGCCCCGCGTGCACAAAAACGCAGCGCAAAGCACGCAAGCGCAAGAGACCGAGCGTCAGCTCAAGGCCTTGTTTCTGGCCGGACTCGACGGAGACACGCAGTGCTATCACGCTTTCCTGCAGGCGCTCGGAGGGAATCTGCGCGCTTTCCTGCGCCGGCGGCTGAGCAATATCCCCGACGAAATTGAAGATATTGTCCAGGAGATTCTGATCGCGGTGCACAATGCACGCCATACCTACTTGCCCGATGAGCCACTGACTGCCTGGACATATGCCATCGCTCGCTACAAAATGGCCGACTACCTGCGCGGCCGCTATCGCTACGAGGCCTGGAACGAGCCGCTGGACAGCCAGCGGCAGGAACTCTTTGCCGAGTCCGATCAGGAGGCGGCGCAAGCGCGCCGCGATGTGGACAAGCTGCTCTCGCAATTGCCGGACCGCTATCGCCTGCCTATCCTGCATGTCAAACTGAAGGGGTTGAGCGTGGCCGAGACTGCGCAGGTGACGGGGCTGTCCGAATCTGCGGTCAAGGTCGGTATCCACAGGGGCCTGAAAGCCCTGGCTGCCAAAATACGAGGTACAACATGAAAACAGACGATCTGGTTGCGCTGCTAACCAACCATGCGGAGCCTGCAGACCACACGCTGGTTTCCCGCCGCTATTGGCGGGCGATGTTAATAAGCGCTGCGGGGGCAGTCCTGCTGCTTCTGACCGGCTATGGCGTCAGGCCGGACCTTCCTGTCATGCTGGGTACGCCGCTTTTTTGGGCCAAGCTGTCATTTCCGGCCTTGATGGCCTTGGGCGCATTCCTGGTGATCGCGCGTCTGGCGCGCCCGGGCTTGCCCGTTGGGCGACGCTGGACGGTGATCGCTTTGCCTGTGGTGGTCGTCGGCGCTGCAGCGATGCTTACACTAGGGCTTGCTCCGGCTTCGGAGCGCCTGGCCATGGTGCTTGGCATTTCCTGGTACACCTGTCCATTCAGCATCGCTTATCTGGCCATACCGGGCTTTATTGCCCACTTCTGGGCCATAAGAGGCATGGCGCCGACCCGCCTGCGCATTGCGGGCGCCGCCGCCGGGTTGCTATCGGGAGCGGTGGCGACACTGATCTATTGTCTGCATTGCCCGGAAATGGAAGTCGCTTTCTGGGCCATCTGGTATGTCGCGGGGATGCTGATTCCGGCAGTCCTGGGCGCAATGCTGGCCCCCAGGCTGCTGCGCTGGTGAACGTGCGCGACCCGGATTGTTGAGCGGGGCAATGCTTATGCATTCACAGGCCGCAGGCTGATCAGGATCATCATTGCACTGAGCACCGCTGCGATACTCAGAAAGGCGAACGCCGCGGCAAATCCTGTAGTGTGGGCAATAATGCCTGTTAACATCGCGCCGACCCCCGTTCCCAGATCGAAGGTGACGTTCCACAAGACAGAAACCTGGGCCAGCCGACTGTTGCCGGCGAGCCGATAGGCGCATACCAATGTTGCGCTTTGCATGCCGCCATAGGAAATGCCCAGCAGCGTGCTGCCAAGATAAAGCGCTGCCAGGCTCCAGGCCACGTTTGATGTCAGCACTGCGGCGCTGAGCGCAGCCATGCCCAGGCAGCACGCCAGGGCCAGGCCGAAAATCAGGTATCGCCCGGGGTAGCGGTCGCTTAACGAGCCAAAAGCCCAGCGAGTAGGGGTGGCCCAGCCCGTCAGGCATAGCAAGGCGATCGTGGCAGAGGATGCATCTGCGGTAATCTGGCTGGCGAACGTCAGGATGGCGCCACCGCTGCTGGTCACGATCACGAGTGAAAGCAAAACCGGAGAAATCACAGCCAGTGTGGATCTGCTGCGCGTGCTTGCGTGTGCGGCGGCAGTATTTTGCGGTGCGCCGTGATTATTCAGCAGGCGGCCAAGGGACTGCGTCCAGAACAGGCCAAGTACGGGAAGCGTGGCGATCAGTGTGACCACGAGCTTGCCCACATGCTGCTCAAGAATCGGCGCTGCCGAGACCAGCACAAGTTGCGGCCCCGCTACCGCCAGGCCATAGATGCCAACGGCAGCGCCACGCCTTGCGGCAGGCACAAGCAGCGCGATGGCCGTCGCGCCGCCCACGGTCAGTATGCCAAAGCCGATGCCGCGTATTGCGCTTGACAGCAGAATGGCCGGCAGGGCCGAAGATATCCCTTGCAACAGGGCAGGGGCGCCCAGTGATAACAAACCGGTGGCCAGTACCGGCCCCCAGCCGAAGCGCTTGAGCGCACGGTTAACCGACAGTTGGGTCAGGATGGTAAAGGCCATCAGAATGGCGGTCACGCCGCCCGCAGCGGCTTCGCTGGCGCCGCCCCTGATCGCCCAGTCTGGCGATAGCGGCAGTAGAATGCTGAAGCTGCAAATGCCCAGCGCCACCACCCACATGAGTGAGGCAACACCGGGAATCCGGAGTAGCTTTACATTTTTATCGGTCTCTATCAAGTCGTTGCTCCATGCATGACGCGCCATTATAGCGAAGAGGCGCGAAGAACCAGGCTTGCGAGTGGATCAGCCTGCCTTGGTTGCCGCATGATCAATGCGTCACCGATTTTGAAAACAACTGAATAATCACAATGCCAAGTGCAATAAACAGCATGCCGATAATGGCGGGCATATCAAGCCGCTGTTTGTAAAACAGGAACGACATGACCGATACCAGAAAGATGCCCATGCCGCCCCAGATTGCATAGGCGATTCCGATGTTCATTGTTTTTACCACTTGCGACAGACCATAAAAGGAAATGGCATAGCCGATGACCACCACCATGCTCGGGCCCAGGCGGGTGAATCCGTGGGATGCTTTCATCATCGTGGTGGCAAGGGTCTCGGCACAGATGGAAATGGCAAGAATAAGGTAGATATTGAGCATAAGTCCTCGGGGGAAAGTGAGTTCGACAATTGTATATTTTCAGAATGACAGCGAATGATATTGCCGGGGCTGTGCGAGGCCCGGAACAGCGCCTGCCGGCCGTTGCATGGTTTACAAACAACGCATGATCTGTTCGCGCAGCCATTGATGGGATGGGTCGCGATGGACGCGGTCATGCCAGAGCATCAGCATGTCGAAGCCCGGTATGTCCAGCGGAGG
The DNA here is from genome assembly GCA_035304425.1 of Advenella sp. Classification (GTDB taxonomy): domain Bacteria; phylum Pseudomonadota; class Gammaproteobacteria; order Burkholderiales; family Burkholderiaceae_B; genus Advenella. The sequence continues at coordinate 3,410 of DATGQC010000109.1, read as the reverse complement.
CGCAGCCACCTGAAGCGCGGTGTTGTGCCTGACCAGTCGGGAGGGGACCATCGCCACCAGGTCGGTGTTGGTCAGCACCGCCTCCAGAAACAGAAAATGCGGCACGGACAGCGCGACATGCCGGGCAAGCCCTCTTGCGGCCAGGGCGGTATCGGTAGCGCCATGAAAGCCACCGTTGTCAGGAGACACAATGACATGGTCCAGTTGGCAGAACTGCGCGACGGTCAGCGTTTCCTGCAATGCAGGATGGCCGGCGCGCGCCGCCAATACATAGCTTTCAGTAAATAACAAGCGGCGGCGCAGTTGCGATGGCGCTTCCGCGCTGATATGAAAGGCCAGATCGATTTGCGCCTGTTCTGCCTGGCTGGCCAGCGCTTGGGGGTTGAGCGCCAGGATCGCCAGGCGCGCATTGGGCGCTGCTGCACGCAATCGCGCCAGCGCGCCCAGCAAGATGCTGGTTGCAGTATAGTCCGACGCTGCGACACGCCAGGTTCGGGTGCTCCGGGCCGGGTCGAAGGGACCGGATTGCGTCACTGCCTGCGTTAATGCTTCAAGCGCCTGGCGCAGCGGCGCGCGCAGTTCGTCGGCGCGGGCGGTGGGCCGCATGCCCCGCGGCCCGGGCAACAACAAGGGATCGCCAAAGGTTTCCCGCAAGCGGGCCAGCTGCAGGCTGACTGTAGGCTGGGTCAGATGCAGGCGTTCCGCTGCCCTGGTGACGTTGTGTTCGGCCAGCAGGGCGTCCAGCGTGACCAGTAAATTAAGATCGAGGCGCCGCAAGCAATTGTCCATGGAAATACCTGAAATTCCAGAAATTTATTTCTAATATACCGTAGAAAACCGTATCGTATGCCTATTCTTTTTCCGGAGAGTAACGCATTATGAATGTCCTTATCGTTTATGCCCATCCAGAGCCACGTTCGCTGAACGGTTCAATAAAAAATTTCATGGTCCGGCGCCTGACGCTTGCGGGCCATACGGTCCAGGTTTCGGATCTGTATGCGATGCGCTGGAAACCGGCGGTGGATGCCCAGGACAATCGCTCACGAACGCCGGGGGCGCGCTTTGATCCTTCTTTTGATTCCGCGCAGGCCTATGCGAATGGCACGCAGAGCCTGGACATTGAACAGGAGCAAAAAAAATTGCTGTGGGCCGATGCGGTTATCCTGCAATTTCCACTGTGGTGGTATTCCATGCCGGCGATTCTCAAGGGCTGGGTCGATCGCGTTTACGCTTATGGTTTTGCCTACGGAGTAGGCGAGCACTCGGAGACGCACTGGGGCGATCGCTTTGGCGAAGGTATGCTGGCGGGTAAACGCGCCATGCTGGTGGTTAGCGCAGGTGGCTGGTCTTCACACTATGCGCCGCGCGGTATTAACGGTCCGATAGATGACCTGCTGTTTCCCATTCAGCACGGTATTCTGTTTTATCCTGGCTTTGATGTGCTGCCGCCGCATGTGGTCTATCGTACGGGCAGGATTGATGCGGCGGGATTTGCCAATGTGTGCAAGGCGCTTGGACAGCGGCTGGACACATTATGGACCACAGCGCCGATCGCCTTTCGCAAGCAAAACGCCGGAGACTACTGCATCCCGGCATTGACGCTGCGCTCCGGGCTTGCCCCGGGAGAGGCCGGTTTTGGCGTTCATGTTTCAAAATCCGGAGAAAACAGCATGCCGCAACCGCCGGCGCCTGTTGGGCAATCGGCTCTTTTGCAAGGCCAAGCAACGCGCCGAACGCTTTAATGTTACGCATATTCGTTCCCAAATCGTTAAAGAGTAAGACACGTGAGCGCCCGTGTTTTGCCCGCGTTTTTTGTTGCGAATCATCCATATAGAAAAGAAACGAAGCAACAAGAGCGCCGTTCTGCGATTACAAAATCACGTATTTTATGATGCTCTGTAATGACCTTCCCTTTGAAAGCGCGAAGAATGAAGGCGCAATATTTGCAAACTCATCTTTAAAGGAACGATATATGACTAAAAGTATGACTCGCTCGCTGTTTCTGGCTGCCACTTGCGCTGGCGTGATTGGGTTGGCCGGCTGCGCCGGCAACGGCTATGATTCAGGCGCTTCCACTGCAACAGACACCAGCACCAGTGCGCAGGCGCCCATGACATCTGACGGGTCAACAACGGCGCCAGCGGCAACAACCCAGCCTATGCCGGCTACAACGGCGCCTACGGCACAACCTTGAATGTCCGCGCAAAGGCAATAGCGCAGGCGGGCCGCAGCAATAGCCGTGAGCCTGCAACGCACTATTGCGCATGACATTGATCGGGATATGGCATCCCATGCCGTATCTCGAAGCATTCCAATACCGGTTGACATAAGAGCGGCAAGACAATACGCATCGTCTGGAGCACATGACCAAACGACATAAAAAACAGCTCACACCGAAACAGCCCGCACCGGGCACAGGTTTCTGATGAAAAGGCGCAGTGCTTTTCGCGCAGGCAAGCCGTGGTCCCTGATGGCAATCGCCGGCTTATCGACAACGGCAGGGCTGCCCGGCACGATTTCATGATTTTTTATCACAGTGCGCAACGAACAAGGCCGGCAGGCCGTTGCCCACCATATGACAGCACGGGCTTAAGTGGATGTGCCTGAAGTAAATGACGTGCAGCGTGCCTTGACGGCGTAACCGCGCCGGCGCCCAGGCACGCGTCGTCTGAAATATTCCATTGGTCTTGCTGCGCCTTTTTGACGAGACTCCACGGAATGTCAGTCGCAATATTTCGCCAACGCTCGGCGAACCGGTGCGCCGGAGCCACGCGATGCCGGTAAGGATGTAAACTTGACGCAAGCATACTGATATGCGCCGGCGATGCCGGCCCGCCCCTGTCCACTTCGTTCGATTCAAGGAAGGCTATGAACCCGACCAAACGTCTGCGCTCTGCAAACATCACACAAGGCCCGGCGCGCGCGCCGAACCGTTCCATGTATTACGCGCTGGGATACAAGGAAGAAGATTTCGTCAAGCCCATGGTTGGCGTGGCCAATGGCTATAGCACGATCACGCCCTGTAACAGCGGCTTGCAGAAACTGGCCGATGCGGCGATTGCAGCCATCGAGTCCTCGGGCGGGAACGCCCAGGTATTTGGCACGCCCACCATTTCCGATGGGATGGCCATGGGAACAGAAGGCATGAAATATTCGCTGGTTTCGCGCGAAGTGATTTCAGACTGCGTTGAAACCTGCGTGCAGGGTCAGTGGATGGACGGGGTGGTGGTGATCGGCGGCTGTGACAAGAACATGCCCGGTGGCATGATGGGCATGCTGCGCGCCAATGTGCCTTCCATCTATGTATACGGCGGCACGATCCTGCCGGGGCGTCTTAACAATAAGGATTTGAATATTGTCAGCGTTTTTGAGGCGGTGGGAGAAAACGCGGCGGGTCGCATGAGCGACGA